>JBBJNX010000228.1:0-4341 GCA_037721115.1 Candidatus Limnocylindria bacterium | reverse complement strand
CGCTGCTCTCGATCACCATGAATCCGGTACTGTTTGCGGCCATCGCACGCAACCATCGGAAATCGACGGAGCAGGCCCCGGTCCGCCTCCAGTTCGTGCGTCCGGTGCAAGGGGCGACCGCCGGCAGCCTTTGAGGTCGTCGAGCGGGCCTCAGCGCTCAAGCCGGAGCGGTGGGAAGCCGTCGAGCAGGCCGGCGGCCACGACCTGAAACAGCTCCTGCTCATCCGGGATGCCACGGAGCGGATGCGTCCCGAGGCCGCGCAGCTCGAAGCCGACCTCGTCGCCGAGCGCGGAGCGGGCGGCACGCGAGAGCAGGATCTGGCCACCGTGGCCGCCGCCACAGATCCGGGACCCCACGTTCACGGCAATGCCCACGTAGCCAGAAGCGGCGAGCGTCGGGCGACCGGAATGAAGTCCTATCCGCACCCGAACCTGGCGGCCTTCAATCCATGCAGCGGCGTCCATGGCACGCTGGATCGCGACGGCGGCTTCAAGTGCCGCGGCTGCCCGCTCGAAGACGGCGAAGAACTCGTCAGCGCGGGCATCCACCTCGAAGCCTCCAGCGCTCCTCACCGCGGTGCGGATGAGGCGGCGCACCGCACTGATCATCGGTCCGTATCGGTCATCGAGCTCAGTCAGGTGCCGGGTCGAGTTCTCGACATCGGCGAAGAGGAGCGTGAGGTTGCCGGAGGGGAGGCGCGGCCGCAACTGGCCGTCGATGAATCCGACCGGCACGATCCCGTACCGCTTGGCGGCCTTGAGCAGTCGGGTCCGTGCCCGGTCCCGCACGGTCTCATCGTCGAACAGGAGCCGGTTGAAGCGCCCGAGGGCGTTGCGCACATGCGCCTCATCGTGAATCGGCAGTCGGCGACGCCCGGCGGAGTCGATGTACGCGAAGGCGGAATCGGGGAGCTTTGCCCGATCGCGCGCATCCAGTTCAGCCATGGCGCCATGATCGCAGAAACAACGATAAGGCTTGACAGCGAACTATGAAAGAGCTAGAAACGCCAGATGAAGACCGCGAGCGTGACGGAGACGAAGAATCAGCTCAGCGCGCTGCTCGACAGGGTACGGGCGGGCGAGAGCGTGCTCATCCTGGATCGTGGCGTCCCGGTCGCCCGGCTGGAACCCGTAACGGACGATGCGGATCCGACCGGTCGTATGCAGCGGCTCGAACGGGCGGGGATCATCCGTAAGGGCCGTGGCGCACCGCCCATTGATCGTCTCCGCGAGCCACTCCCGAAGCTCGCCGCGGGGATTAGCGCGGTGGAGATGCTGCTCCAGGAGCGGCGGTCGGGATGGTGAGATTCTGGGACAGTTCGGCGATCGTACCGATGCTTGTTCCCGAGCCCTCGAGCGCAACGGTTCGGACGGTGTTCGAGAGTGATCCTGAAGTGACCGTGTGGTGGACGACCGGCGTTGAATGCAGTGGTGCCCTCGCGCGTCTTGAACGCGAGTCGGCGATATCGGCTCCCGACATGCTAGACGCACTGGATCGGTTGGACGCGCTCGCCCTCTCGTGGCGTGAGGTTCAGCCTGTTGCACGCCTGCGCCCGGTGGCCGTGCGGCTGCTTCGCACCCACAGCCTACGAGCAGCAGATGCGTTACAGCTGGCGGCCGCGCGGACGGCTTCGGAGGATCGGCCTGACACACTGCCGTTCGTGACATTGGACGAGCGTCTGGCCCTGGCTGCCCAGCGGGAAGGATTCGAGGTTATCCGGCCCGCTCCCTGAGGCGCGGCAGGACCTCGCGACCGAACGCTTCGACGAAGCCCTCCTGCCCCGGACCGACCTCGTGGAGGTAGACGGCGTCGAAGCCACGCGACAGGTCCCGTTGCAGCCAGTCGACGTGGCGACCGAGATCAGCCGAGATTCTGACCGCTCCGTCGAGGTCGGCCGGGTTGACGTGCACTCCGGCCGCCGAGATCTGCGATGGATGCGCCAGCGCGGTCATCACACTGTTGTCGAGACAGTTTTGGCGCCACTGCGCGAACGCGGCGTCGCGGGCCTCGTCCTCGGTTGGCGCCCAGGCAAGGTGGACCTGCAGGTACATCGGCTTGTTCTTTCCGCCGTTCGAGCGGAAGGCCTCGACCACCGCGTCCAGTTGGTCGTCGGGCTGCACGACGGTGATCAGGGCATCTGCCCAGCCGGCGACCCATGCCGCCGTCGGCGGCGTGACTGCGGCGCCAACAAGTAGCGGAGGTCGCTGCGGTCGAGTCCACAGCTTCGCCTCGGAGATCGTGACGTGGCCTTCGTGGGTGACCGTCTCGCCGGCCCATAGCTGCCGCATGATGTCGGCGGACTCACGAAGGCGCTCGTTGCGCGCGGGCTTGTTAGGCCAGGGCTCGCCGGTGATGTGCTCGTTCAGCAGTTGCCCGGAACCCACCGCGACCCAGAATCGATCGGGATACATGACCGAGAGCGTCGCGGCGGCCTGGGCGATGATGGCCGGATGGTACCGCTGGCCAGGCGCGTTCACCACGCCGAACGGCATCGACGTTGCCTGGAGGGCTGCTCCCAGCCAGGACCAGGCAAAGCCGGACTCGCCCTGCTCTTCGCTCCATGGCGCCCAGTGGTCGCTGCACATGGCGGCGTCGAAGCCGGCGGCCTCGGCCGCCTGCACCAGGCGCAACAGCCGATCCGGACGGAACTGCTCGTGCGACGCATGGAACCCGATGACCGGTGTCGTCATCACACGCCCCGCCTGCGGCCGAACCAGTGGTACCCGTACGGCTCCATCTCGCATCTGACGCGGCGCCCGTCCACCGACGGGGAATCTGCACCGGCCGCGCCGAAGATGTGGCGCCAGCGACCCGCCGCGGCATCCTTGGGAAGCTGCACCGTCACGCGCGCGGGAGCGTCGCTGAAGTTGTGCAGGGCCATCACGCTGCTGCCCTCCCACGTCGCGATGTGTGCGAGGACGGCAGGGTTCCGCGTCCCCAGGACCTGCCATGTGCCCCAGCCGAATTCTGGCCATTCCTTGCGGGTCCGAATGGCGCGCTCCATCCAATTGAGGAGGGAGCCGGGGTCGCGCCGCTGATCCTCGACGTTCAGCGCGCGGTAGCCGAATGGTCCCTTCCGCTGCAGCGGTCGCGGAAGGCCCTGCTCCCTGGCGATCGTGAACCCGGCACCCGGTTCGCCGGACCATGGCATCGGTGGACGAACGGCCTCGCGATCAGTCATGGCCAGGTTCTCGCCCAGGCCGATCTCCTCGCCGTAGAAGAGCACCGGCGTCCCGGGCAGGCTGAACATGAGGCTATAGGCGAGCTCCATGCGCCGACGGTCGCCATCGACCATGGTCGGGAATCGACGTCGGATGCCACGGTCGAACAGGCGCATCGACTTCTTCGGCGCGAAGGCGTCGAAGACCTCTTGCCGTTCCGCATCGGTCAGCTTGTCGAGCGACGCCTCGTCGTGATTCTTGATGAAATTCGCCCATTGGCCCTCGGGTGGGATCGGTGGAAGGGAGCGCAGTGCATCGGCCACGGCGGTTGCGTCCTGGCGCACGAATGACAGGTACAGCGCCTGGTTGGTGATGAAGCTGAACAGCATGTGCATCTGGCTGCCGTCGTCGCCGAAAAAGCGCGCGATCTTGTCGATTGGCTCATTCGCCTCCGCGAGCAGCATGACGTCGCCACGACGGCGCGAAGCGAAGTCGCGAATATCGCGCAGGAAGTCGTGCGGATCCTCGGTGGCCGGGTTGGTCTGCCCTTCCTGCTCGATGAGAAACGGCACCGCGTCGATCCGGAATCCGGACAACCCCAGCTCCAGCCAGAAGCCGATGACCTTGTGAATCTCATTGCGCACCAGCGGGTTGTTGATATTGAGGTCCGGCTGGTGCGGATAGAACCGATGCATGTACCAGCGCTTTGCCGCGCGGTCGTAGCTCCAGATCGTGTCCTGCTTGCCCGGGAAGATCACGCCCTCGTGGGCATGCGCAGGCTTTTCATCGGCCCAGACGTAGAAATCCTTGAAGATGGGGTGGCCCATGCGCGCCGCCTGGAACCAGGGATGGTCGATCGAGGTGTGGTTGATCACGAGGTCGGCGATGACACGGATGCCGCGCTCGGTCGCGGTGTGGACGAGCTCCACGAGGTCGCCCAATGTGCCGTACTTCTCGGCAACGCCGTAATAGTCCGCGACGTCGTAGCCGTAATCGCGCTCCGGCGATGGATAGATCGGCATCAGCCACAGGCAGGTCACTCCCAGGCCAGCGAGATAGTCGATACGCTGGGTCAGCCCGTCGAGGTCGCCGACGCCGTCACCATTCGAGTCAAGAAACGACTGCGTATCGACGCAGTACATGATCGCGTTCTTCCACCACAGGTCACTGGTTGCTTCA
>JBBJNX010000227.1:0-4376 GCA_037721115.1 Candidatus Limnocylindria bacterium | reverse complement strand
CCGGCCGACATCGCGCCGCGCACTCGGGCATGGCTGAAGGCGCACGAAAGCACGCCGTTGCCAGCCCGGAGCGCCTGACGGTGCCGCAGATCGTCCTGCGCGGCGAGCCCGAGGACTACGCCCCGCTCGTCCTCCTCCCCGGTGACCCTGAGCGGGCTCGCGCGATTGCCGAGCGGTTCGACAACGGCCTCGACGGCGCCCGACAGGTGAGTTCACACCGGGGCATGCTCGGCTGGACCGGCACATACCGTGGCGCGCCGATCAGCGTCCAGACCACTGGCATGGGATCGCCGTCGATGGCGATCATCGCCGAGGAGCTCCTCCGCTTCGGTGCCCGAAGGCTCGTCCGCGTCGGAACCTGCGGTGGGATAGGGGCAGGGATTCGAACCGGTGACGTGGTCGTGGCAACGGCCGCGGCGCCGGTCGACGGCGCCACCCGAACCCATCTTGCTGGCGACCCCTACGCGCCGGTGGCGGATTTCGACCTCACCCGTGCCCTGGTCGATGCTGCTCGCGACTCGGGACTGCGCACACACGTGGGTCCGGTGGCGACGGTCGACCTGCTCTATAACCCTGATCCTGAGTATGTGACGAAGTGGAGGGCGCGCGGCATCCTCGCATTCGAGATGGAGGCGGCGTCGCTCTTCTACCTTGCCAGCCATGCGAGCGCCGCGGGTCGCGAGGCACGTGCCGCCTGCATCCTCACCGTGAGCGATGTGCTCAGCGAAACGCTCACGAGTGAGGCGACGTACCTGCCACTTGACGAGCTGGAGCGCGCGACCGACCGGATGATCTTGGCGGCACTGGAAGGCGCGCTCGCCCTTGATGCGACTTAGCCGCGGTCGGCCTCCCACTCCGCTCTCGTGATGGCGTATTCGACGTCACCGTGCTCGTCGCCCGGGATCTTGTATGGCCAATCGCCGTGAAATGCCCGAACGAAGCGCAGGCCCGATTTCTCCATGACCCGGCGCGACGCGGGGTGGACGGCCAGGGCCCCGGCCCAGACGCGCGTGGCGCCGAGATCAGCGAACGCCTTGTCGATGAGGGCTCGCGACCCCTCGGTCGCGTAGCCCTTTCCCCAGGCGTCTCGCCTCAGCCGATACCCGAGCTCCGGCTCGTCGTCGTGCCCAGCGTCCGGGCGCAAGTGGAACCAGCCGAGGAACCGGTCGCCTGATCTCTCGACCGCCGCGAAGGTTCCGTATGCCGGCCAGCGCTCGTACTGGGCGAGCCACGCGTGAAGCATCGCCTCGTCGAATTCGGGGATGCCGCCGGTGATGAAGCGGGTCACCTCCGGGTCGCCGTCTAGCTCCACCAGCTGGTCGCAGTCGGCATCGGTGAAGCGTCGCAGGACGAGCAGATCAGTCTCCAGGAGCATCTCCATCGGTTCTAGGAAAGCTTGAGCCTGGGGAGCACCTGCTCGCCAAAGGTGGTGATGAAGGCGGCCTGGTCACGCCCGACGTTGTGCAGGTAGATTTCGTCGAAGCCCATGTCGATGAACTTCTGGATCTGCGCGGTGTGCTCCTCGAGGTCCGGGCTGATCAGCATGCGGTCCTTGAAGTTTTCGATTCGAACCAGTTTCGCGATGTTGGCGAAGTCCTCGGGATTCTTGATGTCCTGCTTCGGGAACGGCATGCCGCCGTTGGGCCACTCCTCCAGCGCGTTGCGCTCCGCCTCCTCCTGGGTGGGTGCCCAGCTGATGTGGATCTGGAGCTGGGTCTTCATGGTCTCGGCATCCTTGCCAGCTTCGTGCGCGCCTTCGCGGAACTTGTCCCACAGCATGTTGATCTTGTCGTCGGCCGCGCCGACGGTGATGATTCCATCGGCGAACTTGCCGGTCTTCTTGGCGTTCACCGGTCCGGCGGTGGCGACATAGATCGGGACCGGCTGCTCGGGGCGCGTGTAGAGCTTGGCGGACTCCAGGGTGAAGTACTCGCCGTCGTGCTTGACGACCTTGCCGCTGAACAGCTTGTTGATGATCTCGATGCTCTCGAACATCATCCGGCTGCGCTCGCCGATCTCCGGCCACTCACCGCCGATGACGTGCTCGTTCAATGCCTCGCCGGCACCCAGGCCCAGCCAGAATCGGCCCGGATACATGGCGCCCAGCGTGGCAGCCGCATGCGCGATGACCGCCGGGTGGTACCTGAACCCGGGGCAGGTGACGGCCGTTCCGAAAGGCAGCTGCGTGCGCTGGCCGAGGGCGCCCATGAATGACCACGCGAAAGCGGAATGGCCCTGCTGCGGGGTCCACGGATGGAAGTGCTCGCTGACCTGGAACCCGGCCTCGAACCCGGCCGATTCCGCCTGTTCGGCCCAGTCGAGCAGGTCGCTGGGGTGAAACTGCTCGAGCATGGCCGCGTAACCGATCTTCGTCATGACCGTAGCCTACCCGGTCCGCACGCGGACCGCGGGCGGCAGGGTCTACCCTCAGGTTGGGTGTAGCCGACAAGATCTGGCCGATGCGCCCCGGAGGCGGGTACGGCAGGCAAGGAGCCTCGGTTTGCCTGGCTGGCAGGCCCACCCCTGGCATAATCGGCCACCGCGTGGCCGATCCACCCACCAGCGGGTTATGACGCGTGTCGCCGGTGCGCCAGTCCGAAGACGTAGAGGCGCCGGAGCCCGCCCGAGCGTACCGGCGCATAATCGCGAAACGGAGTTACTCCTCGGGAGCCTCGTCCGAGCCGCGATGGTGCAAGCCGCCGCGTCCATGGCCGCCGCGACCGAAGCCGCCCAGCTCGCCGCCCTCGTCCAGCCAGGCGGTGAGCCGCTTGATAACGGAATCAGCGTGCGCCTGGTCCATGCCCTCCGCCACCGCCGCGTCCAGGTCGGCCTGGACGGCCGCCAGCACGGACGTCGTGACGTCGCCATAGGAGACGGCCCGGTCGTCCGCGACCGATTCGAGCGACCTCGCGTCATGCAGCTGCGGGATCAGCTCCGAGCGTTCGATGCCGAGCGCATCGGCCGCGGCCTCGAGGACGTCGGCGCGCAGGATGCCGCGCGTCATGCCACGCACCAACCCTTGTTCTGAGCCACGCCCGAAACCATGGCCGAACCACCCGCATCCCGCCCCGTCGGCCTCGTCGATCCGTTCGCGCATCGCCGTCGCGTGTTCCTCGGAGAGGTCACCAGCCGCAACCGCGGTATCGATGGCGGTCGTGGCCGCCGACTTGGCTGCCGAGACGAGTGCATCGCGCGTGACATCCAGCTCGGTGGCCAGCGCGTCAATAAATGTCTCGCAGTATTCGCCTGCGGCCCCGGTCGCATCGGTGTCGGTGGCGTCATCAGTCGCAAGCGCCGAACCGATCAGGGTGCCGCCCACCAGGGCGGAGAGGATGAGCGCTCCGGCGGCGCCGATGGTCCTTGTGAGTCGCATGATGATCCTCGTGTGATGTCTGTCGGACTACGACAGCATCGCTGAGGCCGATGAAGATCGAGCCAAGATACGTCCCCGGCGCCTTCACATCGTCTGAATCGGCCCACGCGTACGATGCGGATCATGAATGCGAAGATCCTGATGGTGGAGGACGAGCCGCAGCTCCGCGGTCTGCTGCGTCTCTACCTCGAGCGGGACGGTCATCGGGTGACCGACGCGGGTGACGGCCCGACTGCACTTGCCGCATACGACGCGGAAGGCGCCGATCTGGTAATTCTCGATCTCATGCTGCCGGGGATGCAGGGCGAACAGGTGCTAGAGGAGCTGCGCGCAGCAGGCGAGGTTCCCGTGCTCATCATGTCGGCGAAGCGATCCGACGCGGAGCGAATCGCGGGCCTGCGTGCCGGGGCGGATGACTACCTTGCCAAGCCATTCAACCCGCACGAGCTGACCGCACGAGTGGCCGCCATTCTCCGCCGCACCCGGATCGCAGGCGCGGGCGAGCCACCCCCCATCCTCAGCCTCGACCGCGGTCGACTCGTGCTCGATCCCGGCTCGCGGCGCTATGCCCTCGCAGGCGGCGGTGCGGGAAGATTGACGCCGGGCGAGTCGTCGCTGCTGGTGGCGTTGGCCGCGCGCCCGGGCTCCGTCCTGAGCCGTCAGCAGTTGCTCGGAGCGGTGGCACGCCGCCCGGACGAGGTGTATGAGCGCGTAGTCGACGTTCATGTGGCGAACCTGCGGCGCAAGCTGGAGGATGACGCTGGCACGCCGTGGCTGATCGAGACGGTGCCGGCGACCGGGTATCGGTTGATCGCAAGCCTGGACGCGACGCCTTGATGCAGGGGCGGCCGCTTGCGGTCCGACTCGCGGCGCTGTTGGCGACCATCGTCGTTGTTGTGCTTGGCATCGCGGGAATCGTGGTGAACCAGGCGGCGTCCCGGTCGCTGGACGAACCGCTGAGCGACCGGGATCAACAGCGGCTCGGACTTGCCGTCACGTTCGT
>JBBJNX010000226.1:0-4377 GCA_037721115.1 Candidatus Limnocylindria bacterium | reverse complement strand
GATCGGCAACCCACTCGATCGGCGGGTCGTCGAGGCATACTGGCTCGGCAGCTCGCTGCTCTCGCGCATCGACATGACAAGCTTCGGCAACTCTCTCAGGGACCGATTCAAGACGCGCGTGGGCCAGAGTTGGGGCTATCTGGCGGAGGCGATCCCGGCCGGCGCCCTTCCGACGCACAGCTTTCACGTCTTCGGCATCTATCCATGGGTGGGCCTCCTGCGCGGCGAGCGTTCGGAGCACCCCCTTCACGTCCTTGATCGATGCCGCATTCGATGGGGCAAGGTGCTGAGGGTCGAGGGTGATCGCGCCGAGGTGATCTCGCAGCCCCTCACCTGGGACGGCACATCGCTCGGTCTCGGCGAGTATCGCTCCGAGACGGTCACGCGCGGGATCGGCGGGATCGGCCTGGCCGCACAGCTGGCACCCGGTGACTATGTCTCGCTCCACTGGGATTGGGTCTGTGATCGCCTGAGCCGCCGCCAGCTCATCAATCTGAGGCGATATTCCATGCTGGAGCTCGAGGTCACGAATCGACGCGTCTCGCGTCCCGCCGCCGCCGTCGTCCTGTCGTGACGCGGCTGCGCGTGATTGACTCACGCCCAGGTCTGAAGGAGGTGCAAACCGGAGGCTCTCGGTCCGCGCGGCACTAGGCGAGGAAGCCGGCCCTGATGTTGGCCCAGGACTTCCGCTTTGATGCAGGAGGCAACACCGATGATCTATGCGTCCCGCGGTGCGCCGCGACGCACGATGTCAACGTCACTGTCCGTATTCGCCGTCGCTGCGCTCCTGGCGGCGTGCAGTAGCAATCCGGGCGCCACCTCACAGCAGACGGCGTCGAGCCAGCCATCGACCTCGATTGGCGATCCCGAAGCAGGCGAGACCGAGAGTGGGGCAACCCTCCCGGAACCGTCAGGCACCGTGAGCCTCTACACCTCTGCCACGCAGGACACCGTTGATGCGGTGCTCGTCGCGTACGGAGGTGCGGCACCAGACGTCAGTGTCGAGGTCTTTCGCGCACCGACCGGTGAGCTTGACGCGCGGATCGCGGCCGAAGTCCGCGAAGGGCAGATCGGCGGCGATGTCCTCTGGGGGACAGATCCATTGTCGGTCCAGTCGTACGCGTCGCAGGACCTCCTCGAGGCCTGGACGCCGCCCGAGGCGGCATCGGTCCCGGCTCAGTATCAGACCGATACGTTCTGGGGCACCCGATTGTTGAACATGGTGATCGTGCATGCGGTGGACATGGATGCTCCGCCGACGGACTGGGAGGATCTCACCGGAGCCGCGCTCACGGACGGGGTCGCGATTCCGGATCCAGGGTTTGCCGGCTCCGCGTTCGCCGTGCTCGGCTACTTTGCGTCGAATCCCGACTTCGGCATCGAGTATTACCAGCGCCTGGCCGATAACGGCGCGACCCAGGTGCAGGCGGTTGCCGAAGTGCTGACGGGCGTCGCCGAGGGGCGGTTCAGCGCAGGCATGACGCTCGACAAATCGGCGCGTGACGCCATGACCCAGGGGTCGCCGATCGAGATCGCGTGGCCGGCTTCCGGGGCGATCACGATCTACAGCCCGGTCGGAGTCTTCGCCGGTGCGCAGAATCTGGCGAACGGAAAGCACCTTGCGAACTTCCTGCTCACGCCTGAAGGACAGGCGGCGATCGCGTCGACTGGTTGGCAGCCGGTTCGTGACGATGTGGATGGTCCATCAATCGATGGCGATCAGGTGAGCCCGGAGTGGTCGGAGATATTCGATCGCCAGCAGGAGTTGCTCGACGAGTACCGCGCGATCTTCGGTGGCTGACGCCGCCCGACGTGTCGGCGTGGGGCGCGGGCTCGCACTTCTCGCCGTCGTGCTCAGCTTCGGGGTTCTCATCGCGTGGCCTCTGACCCGGCTCGCGATCGAGGCGGCCGGAGCCGGCACGGCGCCGTTCTTGGTCGCCCTGCAGCCTGAGGGCCTGGAGGCGATCGGCAACAGTCTCTGGATCGCGGCGGCCGTGACCGGGCTGGCGGTGGCAGGCGGGCTGGGGCTCGCCTTTCTGACCGAGCACGCCGTGGTCCCCGGCCGCACCATCATGCTGGTCGGCATCCTGCTCCCGCTGCTTGTCCCGGATTTTGTCAGCGCCCTGGGCTGGACGCGGGCCTTCGGGCCGGCGGGACTGTTCGACCGGATCGCCGGCGTTGAGATTCCGGGTCTGTACGGGCCGGTCGGGATCGTGCTCGTGCAGGCCACCGGCGCGATCCCGCTGGCCTATCTGCTCATCGTCGCCGGGATGAGGAGCCGCGCGGAGCCGGACCTCGAGCGCGCGGCGCGGATCAGCGGAGCGGACGGACTCACTGCGCTGCGCACCGTGAGCCTGCCACTCCTGTGGCCGGTCATCGCGGCCGCCGGGGGCCTCATCTTCGCGACGACGATGAACGCGTTCGGAACGCCTGCCGTGCTCGGCCGGCCGGCCGGCTTTGCGACGATGACGACGCGTATCTACGGCGACCTCGCCTTCTCGTCGAGCGAGGCTGCGTTCGAGCGCGTGCTCGGGCTCTCGTTCCTCCTGGTGGCTGTCGTCCTCCTGGCGCTTGCGTTCAGCGACCGCCTTGGGCCGCGAATCGCCACGCGCGGGACGATCCCCGGGCCGGGCCTGGAATCTCGATCTGCCGGCCGGCTGCCGCTGGCCATGGCCTGGATATTCGTCGTTCTTTCCGTCGTTCTGCCCCTTGGGGCTCTGTTGCTCACCGCTCTGACGCGCGCCGTTGGCCTGCCCCCCTTGCCGGAGCATCTGACGCTCGCGAACTTCGGTCGGGCGGTCGATAGCCGGACGCTCCCCGCGCTGCTCAATAGCCTGCTGCTCGGCGGTTTCGCGGCTGTGGCATGCGTGACGCTCGGCGCCGCGGCCGCCATCGCTCCGATCGGGCGCTGGCGGCAACGGTGGTCTCAGGTTGTCACCATCGGCTTTGCAATTCCAGGTTCGGTCCTCGCGGTGGGCGTGCTGCTCGCCTTCGGGCGATCGCTGCGCGACACCCTGCTCATCATTCTGCTTGCCTACGTCGCGAAGCTGTGGGCGCTCGCCCAGCGGCCGATTGCCGGTGCCATCGACCGTGTGCCCATCGACCTCTCGCATGCAGCCCGGGTCCACGGCGCCGATGGACATACCGTGCTGCGGACGGTCGTCCTGCCGATCCTCGCGCCAACGCTCGCCGCGGCGGGTCTGCTCGTCTTCGTCTTCGCGCTCCACGAGGTCACGATCTCGATCCTGCTGTACGGGCCGAGCAGCGCGACGCTGGCGGTCGCGATCCTTAACCTCCAGCAGCTCGGCGACCCGACCGTCACGACGGCACTCGCGGTTCTGCTGACGCTCCTGGTGCTGGCCTGCGCTGTTCCGCTCGTTGCGCTGCGTCGTTCCTGGTTGCACAGCGTCCTCGGATGACCGCAGCGCTTGAATGTCGCGCGTTGCGAATTGCGTACGGCGACACCGAAGTGCTCCATAGCGTCGATTTCACCGTCGGCACCGGGGAGAGCGTCGCGCTGCTGGGTCCGTCGGGGTCGGGCAAGACGAGCCTGCTGTACGCGGTCGCGGGCTTCCTGACACCCTCCGGCGGCGAGATTCTGCTCGACGGGCGTCCGGTTTCCACGTCTCGAACCCAGGAGCCGCCCGAGCGCCGCGGCGTGGCGATGGTGTTTCAGCACTACGCGTTGTGGCCACATCTGACCGCGGTGGAGACCGTTGCCTATCCGATGCGGCGCCGGGGTATGTCACGTGTTGAGGCGCGGGCGGGTGCGCTCGCCATGCTCGAACGCCTGGGTCTGTCGGGGCTCGCCGATCGCACCCCGGCGCAGCTCTCTGGTGGCGAGCAGCAGCGTGTCGGCCTCGCGCGCGCCATCGCCCGGGAGCCCGCGCTCTTCCTGTTCGATGAGCCGACCGCCCACCTGGACACGCCATTGCGGGCTGCTCTCCAGGAAGAGCTGGCCGACCGGCGCGCCCGGTCTGGAACGGCCGCGCTGATGGCGACGCACGATGTGGCAGAAGCGCTGGCCTTCGCGGATCGCGTGGTCCTGCTGCGAGACGGCCACCTCGTCCAGATCGGCACGCCGATCGAGGTCTACGAGCAACCGGTCGACCTCTGGGCTGCCCGGTTGACCGGCGCGGCATCGCTACTTGACGTGGCGCTGGTCGGCGCCCCTCCGCGCGACGGGGCCGCGCGTGTCCGAATCGGCGACTCGATCGTCCTCGTGAAGGGAATTGTCGCCGATGGTCGCAGCAGCGATGGGAGCGTCATGGTCCGGCCGGACTGGGCTGCGCTGGGCGGCGAGCTAACCGGGACCGTCACCCAGGTCTGGTTCCGCGGTCCGCATACCGATTACCGGCTCGCGACCGCGAGTGGTGA
>JBBJNX010000225.1:0-4394 GCA_037721115.1 Candidatus Limnocylindria bacterium | reverse complement strand
CGAGCTGCTCCACGTCGCTCGTCGCATGCGACGACCTGCGTTTCATCGCGCGCATCGTAATACGCGTGTGCTACGAGCGAACCGCGAATCTCGTTGACCACCAGACGTGAGCGGCGCATGATAACGCCATGGACGAGAGCCAACTCTGCTCACATTGTGGCCGAGACACCCGTGCGGGGAGGCCCCGCTTCGCAGACCGGCGGCAGCTGGATGACGGACGCTACATCTGCAGCGAATGCGCAAACCCGGGCCGCGATCTGGATGTTCGTGGCGACGCGCCGGTGACCATGCCGAATACGAATTTCCCGAACACCCACTGACTCACAGTCCTCCAATCGCCGCCGCGATGGCCCGGTCGGTCCGGCTGTCGTCGACACGCTCCAGTCGCAGATCCACCAAGAACTCCACGTTCCCGTCGCTACCGGCGATGGGTGAGCGGACAATGTCCGCGGCATAGAGCTGCGAGCTCTCCGCCGCAGCCACCACCTCATTCACGGTGGTCCCCCAGGTCGCCGGATCCCGGACGACGCCGCCGCGCGGCACTGTATCCCTGCCGGCCTCGAACTGTGGCTTGACGAGCGCGACCACCCGCCCGTCAGCGGCGAGGAGGTTCCTCACCGCCGGCAGGACGACGCGCAGGCTGATGAAGCTCAGGTCGAGCGTCGCGAGGCCGATCGGCTCCGGTAGGTCGGTCAGCTCACGCAGGTTCGTGCGCTCCATGCTCACCACTCGCGGATCGCGCCGCAGCCTGTCGATCAGCTGAGCGCGGCCGACATCCACGGCATACACGACCCGAGCGCCGCGGGCGAGCAGCACATCGGTGAAGCCGCCGGTCGAGGCACCGGCGTCCAGGCAGGCCAGGCCGGTCGGATCCATATCGAACGTGTCGAGCGCGTGCACCAGCTTCGCCCCAGCCCGGCTGGCCCAACGCGGCTTCTCCACCAGCGAGACCGATGCGTCAGCGGCCACCAACTGGCCCGGCTTCAGGCGTCGCGTACCGTCGAGCTCGATACCACCGGCGTGAATGAGAGCCTGCGCCTCCGTCACCGAACGCGCCATGCCCCGCTCGGTCAGCAGCTGGTCGAGTCGGATGCGCCCCATCCGAGCATCCTACGGCGCCCACGCTTCCCTCGCCTCATATCCTCGATTTATCGAGGCGTTGACACCTGGTCCGCTCGCTGTGCGCATTCCCGCGTCAGATTGAGGCCCGTGCTGCATGAGGTCGGCACGGGCGCTCAGTTCGTGTGGATCACGCCTCGACAGAGCGTGGGGATCGCGCCCCACGTGCCGCTCACGCTGTCTTCCCTCGATGGATCGAGACAGCCGCCGTTGCGAGACCGCGGGCGCCGAATGCGGAGGAGGTCATGCTGTTCGACGCTCATCTATCGGCGCGAGGAGCCTACGAGGCGGCAGGCACGGTCGCCGTGGGATCAAGCCGTGCGCCTTGCGTGGCTGCGAGAGCGTCGCGCACCTGGGCCAAGATTCCAGGCACATCGATTCGCTGTTGCCGTCGAAGGTCGTCAACGGCGCCGTGGTGAACGAACTCGTCGGCCAACGCGACCTTATGGACCGGCACGTGGATGCCGGCGCGATTGAGCGCATCGAGCACACCATCTCCGAAGCCGCCCATGACCGCGGACTCCTCGGCGGTGACGACGAGCCGCTTTCCGGCCGCATGCTTGCCGATGAGTGCCGCGTCGAGTGGCTTCGCCCAGCGTGCGTTGATAACCGTGGCCGCGAGACCGTCCGCCTCCAGCTCACCGGCGACGGCCAGCAGCCGCTGAACGATCGGCCCGAATCCGACGAGGAGGATGTCATCGCCCATGCGCAGCACCTCGCCCTTCCCCAGCTGCAGGGCGGTCCCGATTCGATCGGGCAGGTCCTCGCCGGCGTCCCGTGGGTAGAGCAGAGCCATCGGTCCGTCATGCTCCAACGCGGTGACAACCAGGTCGCGCAGCTCCTGCTCGTCCTTGGGCGAGCCGATCCCGAGGTTCGGAAGGGATCGCATTCCCGGCAGCATGAACATGCCCTGGTGACTCGTGCCGTCCTCGCCGACCAGGCCGGATCGGTCGAGACCGAGCAGGACCGGAAGCTCGTTCTGGCAGACGTCATGGACGAGCCCGTCATAGGCACGCTGGCCAAACGTCGAATAGAGCGCGACGACCGGACGCATCCCCGCCAGCGCCAGCCCGGCAGCCATGGTGACGGCGTGCTGCTCGGCGATCCCGACATCCAGAAACCGTGAGGGGAAGTGTTCTGCGAAGCGTGAAAGCCCGGTGCCGGTCGGCATTCCGGCGGTGACGGCCGTGATGCGCTCATCGGTCTGGCCCAGCCGGACGAGCTCTTCCACGAAGGTCTGGGTATAGGTCTTCGGCTTGCGCTTCGGCTTGCCCTCGGGTGGCAGCGGCTCTTCAGTCGGATCGATGAGGCACAGGTCGATGGGCGGCAGGCTCGCGCCATGGAAGCTCATCGAGTCCGCCTCGGCCGGCGCGTAGCCTTTGCCCTTGGTCGTCTTGACGTGAACGAGCACAGGGACGCCGAGCCGGAAGGCAGCCTCGAACGCTTCCTCCAGCTCACCGCGATCATGGCCGTCCAGCACACCGATGTAGGTGATCCCGATGTCCTCGAAGAAGCCGACCTTCGCCCAGCTGCGCTTGAAGCCCTCTTTTGCCCAGCCGAGGAGCTCGAACGCTGGCTTGCCGACGACCGGGACCTTCGGGAGTGCCTTGACTGTCGCCGACTTCGTCTCTTGATAGGCCCGCGACAGGCGCATCTTGTTGAGACGCGTGGAGAGCCCACCGACCGACGGGCTGATGCTCATCTCGTTGTCGTTGAGCACGATCAGCACCGATTGCCTGGTGTGCCCCAGGTGATTCAGCGCCTCCATTGTCAGGCCAGAGCCGATGGCGGCATCGCCGACGCAAACAGCGATCCGCTGGCGTCGCGCCGGGTTCTCCCTGGGCTTCATGTCGCGTGCGGCCGCCAGTCCGACGCCGATGCTGACGCCGGTACCGGCATGGCCACCATCGAAGACATCGTGCTCGCTCTCCGAGCGTCGGGGGAATCCTCCTATGCCGCCGACCTGGCGCAGGCTATCGAAGCGATCCCATCGGTTCGTGAGCAGCTTGTGGGCGTAGGCCTGATGTCCCGTGTCCCACACGATCCGATCGCGCGGTGAGTCCATCACGCGGTGCAGCGCGAGCGTGATCTCGACGGCCCCGAGCGAGCTCGCCAGGTGGCCGCCCGTCTTCTGGACCGTTCGGATCATCTTCTCACGGAGCTCGGCGGCAAGCGCCTCGAGCTGCTGCGACGTCATATCGTGCAGCTGCGACGGCTCGCGGATGGTCTCAAGCAGAGTCAAGGAAAACGTGCCCTCCTGGAGTCGCGACGAAGTATAGGACCGATGCGGCCGAGCGTCGTCGGGGCGGGTTCGCCCTCCTGCAGCATCATCTCCGATACGTCCATGGCGCCGATACGCACGCTCCACAACGCCCGGTTGGGCACGCGGCGCGTACCCGACCTACGTTTCGGGCGTCTCGGGCTCGGCTCCGGTCACGCCACGTCGTCCGAGCTCGGTGATTGTCAGCTCCGCTTCGCGCAGCCGCGTCTCGCAGGCGGCGTGCAGTCGCAATCCGTGCTTATACAGCTTGATGCTCTCTTCGAGGCCGACACTTCCGCCTTCCAGCCTCTGGACCGCCTGCTGAAGCGCGACGACCAGCTCATCGAACGGTCGCTCGGCCATCTGCTCATCGGAAAGAGCGTCGAGCTCGGCGTCATCGATCATGAGAGCAGCTCCTCGGTTCCGTCGGCGCTCGTGCGTTCGACGCGGGTCTCCACCCTACCGCGCGCCACGATGACCTGCAGCGACTCGCCGCTCGCAACGTCGCCGGCATCACGCAGGATGCGCCGGTCGGCGGTGAGGGCGACGGCGTAGCCGCGCTCGAGCGTGGCCATCGGCGAGAGCGTGCGCAGGGTGCCATGCGCCGACTCGGCGAGCGCGCGGCGACGTGCCAGCCGCTCGTCCACAGCCCGGGCGCCGCGATCGAGCAGATCAGAGGTCCACTGCCGAGCGGCGTTGATATCGGGCGCGAGGCCAGCCAACGCGCGCCGCTCGGCGTCCACGAAGCGACGTCGTTCCTCCGCCCGGCCGAGGAGGGCGGAGGTGGCGCGGTCGCGGAGACGCCCCACGACACTGGCCAGCTGCGTCGCATCGGGCGTCGCCAGCTCGGCCGCGGCGCTCGGCGTCGGCGCCCGGAGGTCGGCCGCAAAGTCGGCCAGCGTGACGTCCGACTCGTGGCCGACGCCGACGATGACCGGCACCGGCGCATCGGCCACGGCGCGCACGACCCGCTCGTCGTTGAAGCTCCACAGGTCCTCGAGCGAGCCGCCGCCGC
>JBBJNX010000224.1:0-4439 GCA_037721115.1 Candidatus Limnocylindria bacterium | reverse complement strand
CCCTCTTCCCCGGCCACTCCACCCACGCCATCGCGGAATCAAATTTCCTATCAATTTCGTGACGGGACGGTCGTCAACGTCCCCCCGGCGCTCCGACCGGTCTCCGTTCCTCTGGCCCCGGTCGGAGGATCATTCGAGCAGCCAGCCGGCGTCGACCACGCAGTTGTGGCCCGTGGACGCCGCACTTGCGGGCGAGAGGTAGAACAGGATGTGGTTGGCTACGTCGCCCGGGGTAATGTGGTGGTTGATCGCCTGTCGCTCGTGCAGGTAAGGCAGGTATGTGGCCTGGTCTTCGGGGCGGGCGAAGTACTCTTGAACCTGACGGTCGGTGAAAACCCAGCCGGGGCTGATCGTGTTGATGCGGATGCCCTCCGCGCCCAGCTCCCGTGCTAATCCGGTGGTCAGGCCGAGGATGCCCGCCTTCGTCGTGGAATAGACCGAGCGGCGGGGAACGCCAAGGCGGTAGTTGATGGAGGACACGTTGACGATCGCCTTGCCCCTTCCAAGCCGCAGGAGCGGTAGCGCCTCACGGATCACCATGTAGTACGCGCGCAGGTTCAGGTCGACGATCTCTGTCCAGAATCGCTCGTCACCTTCCTCGAGGCTGCGTTTGGCGTCCCGGCCGGCGACGTTGACGACGTAATCCAGGGCGGGGGCGATGCTCTTTATGGAGGCAAGGGCCTCGCGGACGCTGCCAAGGGCGGCGAGGTCGCAGGCGACTGGGTGGAAGCGCCCGGACGGCCCGGGCTCCTGGTCGTCGAGCGCCAGCCCGACGACCACCACGCCCTGCTCGAGCAGCGCCTCGCAGGTCGCCTTGCCAATACCGGCTGACGCGCCGGTAACGAGGGCGTGGCGGCCGGTCATTTCGGGGAACTGGACAGCCATGTGCGTTACCAATCGCCTACGCTTCCGTCCTGGTAGAACACCCGCAGAACCTCCTCTTGCTGGAACGGGTGGCGGCGCACTTCGTCTTCGTTGATCTCGATGCCTAAGCCGGGCCGGTTGTTGGGGCGAACGACCTGGCCTTTCGTCTCGATCGTGTAGCCCTCGTTGACGACATCCGCCCGCCAGGGGACGTCATTGTGGACGGTCTCGCAGATGATGTAGCTCGGCGTCGCGAACCCGAGTTCCAATGAGGCGGCGGTGCTCACCGGCCCCTGTGGGTTGTGCGGGGCGACGGCGACCCGGTACGCGTCGGCCATCGCGCAGATGCGACGAGCCTCGCTGAGCCCGCCGCAGTGCGTGATGTCGGGTTGGATGACGCTCGCGGCCCGCTTCTCGAAGAGCTCGCGGAACGCGTGGATGCCGACCAGCCGCTCCCCGGTGGCGATCGGCGTCTTGACCGATCGCTGGATCAGGGCGATGTCGTCGATCGTCTCGGGCCAGCAGGGCTCCTCGAACCAGTAGAGGCCGAACGGCTCCAGGGCTTGGGCGAACAGCATCCCCATGCGTGGGCTCGGGCGGGCGTGACAATCGACCATGATGTCGATCCCGTCGCCGACGGCGTCCCGCATCGCGCGGACGCACGCCTCGGCGTACCGGATCGGCTGCATCCCTTCCAATGGGCCGGTCGCCGGCACGGCCATCGATTTGAAGGCGGTAAACCCGTCCTCCACCGCGCGGGATGCGAGGTCTCCGAAACGCTTGGAGTCCGCCGGATCGCAGCAGTAGAAGTCTTCCATCTTCCCGCCACCCAGGTGCGAGTAGAGGCGGACGTGGTTGCGCACGGGGCCGCCCCACAGGGCATGGCAAGGAACGCCGTGGACTTTGCCGAGGATGTCCCAGAGCGCGATGTCGATCCCGCTGATGGCCGTCCCGCGGATGATGCCGTTCCCGTGCCAGAAGTGCTGGCGGTACATCGTCTGCCAGAGGTGTTCGACGCGCCTTGGGTCCTCGCCGATCAGCAGTGGCGTGAGGTCCTCAATGGAGCCGACGACGCCGCGCGTGTGCCATTCCAGCGTCGCCTCGCCCCAACCGTAAAGCCCGGGCTGGTCCGTCAACACTTTGACGAAGATCCAGTTTCGCATCCGCGCGTGGCAGACGTGGGTTTCGATTGCAGTGATCTTCACTCGTCCTCCGCCGATCGGGCATGCTTTTGATCCGCTGCAGGTGCTCCGGCCGGCCCAGCCGGGCTCGCCGCGACGTCGCGACCACAGCGGCTTCGAATTGTATGGGGTGAGGTGTCGGGAACGCTAGACTTTGGGCCGACCCGTTGAACCGGCTGTTAGAGGCGCCCATCAAGCACGCCGGCAGCCAAGAGCTGGGCATCATGGACGATCCTCTGGTCATAGACGTGGTTGCGACTTACCCTCTCCTTGGGTACCGGGACGGGGGGGCGAAACGCGGACGAGAACGATGATGCGACGAGCGATTGTACTAGCGGCATGGACGATTGCGGCGGCGATCGCCGGAGGAACGGCGACGATGGCGAACGCGCCAGTGACACCGGCGGTGCAGGACCAGATCAGGCACGTCGTCCGCACCTTCGCGCCGGGCGAGGTGACGATCCTGGAGGGACCGTTCAAGCTTGCCGAGCAGGCCGACCTGAAGTACCTGCTCTCGCTCGACCCCAACCGCTTCCTCAGTGGGTTCCGCAGCGAGGCGGGCCTCGAGCCGAAGGCGAAGAAGTACGGCGGCTGGGAGTCGCAGGGCGTGGCGGGCCAGACCCTGGGGCACTGGCTCACCGCCTGCGTGCTCATGCACAAGGTGACGGGCGAGCCGAAGCTGATCGAGCGGCTGAGCTACGCCGTCGACGAGCTTGCCGAATGTCAGCGGGCCAGCGGCGACGGTGCACTCATCGCCTACCCGGACGGCAAGAAGATCTTTCGTGAGATCGCCGCCGGCGACGTGCGCTCGCAGGGCTTCGATCTCAACGGCGGCTGGGTGCCCTGGTACACGAACCACAAGGTGCTGGCCGGGCTGATCGACGCGTACCGCTACGCGGGGAACGGGAAGGCCCTCGGCGTCGCGACGGGCTTCGCCGACTGGGCGATCGACGTGACGAAGAACCTTACGCCCGCGCAGTGGCAGACGATGCTCTCTGCCGAGCACGGCGGCATGAACGAAGTGCTCGCTGAGCTCTACGCCATCACCGGCGAGAAGAAGTACCTCGAACTCGCGCGAAAGTTCCACCACGACATGGTGCTGACCCCGCTCGCCGAGGGCCGCGACGTGCTGCCGGGCCTGCACGCGAACACGCAGATCCCGAAGCTGATCGGCCTCGCGCGGCTGTACGAGCTCGACAGCGACGAGTCCGACCGTCGTGCGGCGACGTTTTTCTGGAACACGGTGGTTGACACGCAGACCTTCGCCAACGGCGGCAACAGCACGGGCGAGCACTTCGGCAAGCCCCACGCGTTGGGCGACCGACTGAAGGGTGACACCGCCGAGACGTGCAACACCTACAACATGCTCAAGCTCACGCGGCACCTCTTCACTTGGGAGACCGACCCCGCCGTGCAGATGAAGCTCGCCGACTACGCCGAGCGCGCGACGTTCAACCACATCCTCGCCAGCGTCCACCCGAAAACGGGGATGGTCGTCTACTACTGCCGCGTCGGCCAAGGGTCGAAGAAGGACTTCAGCACGCCGTTTGACTCGTTCTGGTGCTGCGTCGGCACCGGCATGGAGAACCACGCCCGCTATGCCGACGCAATCTACTTCAAAAGCGGTGACACGCTGACGGTGAACCAGTTCATCGCCAGCGAAGTGACGTGGGCGGAGAAGGGCGCGACGGTTCGGCAGGAGACGAAGTTCCCTGACGAGCCAAAGACGAGCTTCGTCATCAAGAGCGATCAGGCCGCGGCGTTCACCCTGCGACTGCGCTACCCGAACTGGGCAATGGCGGATGCCAAGATCACCGTCAACGGCGAATCGGCGAACGTGCACGGCAAGCCAGGCAGCTACATCGAGCTCAAGCGAACCTGGAAGAGCGGCGATCGCGTGGAGCTCGCGCTGCCGATGGGCCTGCGCACCGAGGCACTGCCCGACGTGGCGACGCGGCAGGCGATCTTCGTAGGCCCGATCCTGCTCGCGGGGCAGGTGTCGGCGAAGTCGACCGAGCATCCGGTGATCGTCGATGACGGCAAGCCAGTCGAGGCGTGGCTCAAGCCAAACCAAGGGGAGCTGATGTTCGCCACCGCTTCCGACGTGAGCCGTCCCGAGGCCATTGAGCTCAAGCCGTTCTTCCGCGTCACCGAGGGTCACTACAGCGTCTATTTCGATCGCTTCAATGCGCATCAGTGGGAAGCGAGGCAGGCCGAGCATCGCGCCGAGCAAGAGCGGCTCGCCGATCTGGCGGCTCGCACGATCGACGAGGTGGAGATCGGCGCAATGCAGCCGGAACGCGACCATGAGCTGACGAGCGAGAAGAGCACCGTCGGCGAACACGCCGGCAGGAAGTGGCGACACGCCGACAGTGGCGGCTTCTTCGAGTTCAC
>JBBJNX010000223.1:0-4441 GCA_037721115.1 Candidatus Limnocylindria bacterium | reverse complement strand
GTCGCCGCCCAGAGGGGCGGAATCGTACGAGTGCGTGGAGCTGACGGGACGGTGCTCGCCGAAGGGGGACGACCGCCACGTGACGCTCAGGCCGATACCCTCTCGACCGAGCTGTCGGCAGCTGCGGGGGGAGGAACGCTTGAGATCACCGTCCCGACGCCGCGCGGTGCATTCGTCGGCGCGTTCAACACGGCTCTTCTCTTCACCGGAATCGTCACTGTCGCGGCACTCCTCCTTGCGGCAACGGTGCTCGCCAATTGGCTGACGCGTCCACTTCGCGTCGTCACGCGGGCGGCGCGCCGGCTGGGCGACGGTGATCTCACCGCGCGCGCCACCGGGGGCCCGGATGCGGAGTCCGCTGAGCTGGCGGATGCGTTCAATGCCATGGCAGGCCGGCTCGACCGGTCCGAAGGGTTGCGCCGGCGCGCGGCAAGCGACCTTGCGCACGACCTCGCAACGCCGGCGACCGTGCTCGAATCACAGCTCCAGGCGATGGTCGATGGGATTGTCCCGACCGATGCCGCGCAGCTTGACAGGGCACGGGCGGCGGCGGCCGGGCTGTCGGGCGTCATCGTTCAGCTCGGCGAGCTGACCCATGCCGAAGCGGCCTCGCTCCAGCGCCGAACGGAGCGCGTCGCTCTGCACGTGTTCGTGCGCGAGATCGTTGGCGCGCTGGATGGCCTGTTGCGCGAGCGCGGCGTGACGGCGGCGATCGAGGGAGCGGAGATTCTTGCGGCAGCCGATCCGGGCCAGCTCACCCGCGCCGTGCGCAACATCCTCACCAATGCCATCCAGCATTCGCCGCCGGGCGGCACGGTGCGCATCGGCCTCTCCGAAGCATCCACCGCGGAGGTGCGCATTACCGATGAAGGCGGTGGCATCGCGGACGAGGACCTGCCGTACGTCTTCGAGCGCTTCTATCGCGCGGACCGGTCGCGCGGCCGTTCGGCCGGCAGCGGGATCGGCCTCACGGTTGCCCGCGAATTGATTGTCGCCAACGGCGGATCGGTCGGCGTGGAACGCACCGATGCGAAGGGCACGACCTTCCTCGTTCGGCTGCCGAGCGCCGACCCGGCCTGAGGCGGCATGATTGCGACCATGCCGCACAGCGTTCAGCGTCACACGTCCGTTCACGAGTTCCTGGCCGTTGCGGGTGCCTTCCTTGCGGAGCGCGAGGCTGAGAACAACCTGCTCTTCGGCATCTCGAGCGCAATTCTGATCACCCCCGAGGTCTTCGCCGAAGACACTCCTCGGTTCGCGACTGTCGCCGATGACAGTGGCCGGATCGTGGCAGCCACGCTGCGCACGCCGCCGCACAACCAGGTGCTTTCCTGGACCGATGACATGGACGCCGTCGACGCGCTGGTCGACGTTCTCCGAGATGAACAGCTTCCGGGATTCCTGGGTCCAACCGCGGCAGCTGCACGCTTTGCGTCGAAGTGGACCGATGCGACCGGACAGAACGCGCGCATCGAGGTTGCCGAGCGCATCTTCCGGCTGTCATCCGTGATTGCGCCCGACCAACCCGCCCCTGGGACCTGGCGGCTGGCGGAGCCGCGCGATCGCGATCTCATCGCGCGCTGGGTTGTCGACTTTTTCGCTGAGGCCGTTCCGGAAGCGCCACCCATTCCCGATCCTGCCGCCACGGCCGACCGCTGGATTGCCCGCGTCGGGCGCATGCTCTACCTGTGGGAGGACGGCCACTCGGTCGTGTCCATGGTCGGTGCGGGCGGAGAAACGCCGAACGGGATCCGGGTCGGTCCGGTCTATACACCGCCCGACCTGCGCGGACGTGGCTATGCCAGCGCGCTGACCGCCGCAGCCAGCGCCGACCAGCTCGGTCGGGGTCGCCGATTCTGCTTCCTCTTCACTGACCTCGCCAACCCAACCTCCAACAAGATCTATCAGGCCATCGGCTACGAGCCGGTCTGCGACGTCGATCAGATCCGGTTCGGCGCCGGTGCGTAGGGCCGCTGTTGCGCTGCTGGTCGTGCTCGGCGCCTGCGCGACGCCCTCCGGTGACGAGCGTCGAGGCTGCAATGCATCCTGGCTGGACGCGTCCTCCGTGGTCGCTACCGGCGCGGGTCGCGATGAGATGCCACTGCCGATCGAATGCATCGAGGAGATCCAGAATCGGCGTCTCCGATTGGGGTTCACCTTGCCGGCCGGCCCGCAGTGTCACGTCCTGCACCGCGTGGAGCTGGTGGAGTCAGCTGACGCGGTCTCGATCACGCTTATCGGCGCCATCAACGACGACCCGAATGCCGGCGCCTGTCCGGAAGGAAACCGGATGGTGATCACGGAGCTGGATCTCGCGGCGCCGGTGGACGACCGCCGCGTGCTCGACGGGAGCGCCGTCGAGTAGCCACGGCGGCCACGGCCCACTTGTCGGGCAGCCAGGCACGCAGCGCACAGCCCACGCGTCGTCTAACCCGATAGATCAGGCTGGGACGTACAGGACGCCGAGTCGATGCGCCACAGCGCCCGATACATCGGCGCCGCCTGCCCGGGTACCATTCGCCGATGATTGACCCCCCGACAAAGCTGCTCATCAATGGCGAGCTCCGCGACGCGTCCGCCGGTGCCACGTTCCCCACGTTCGACCCTGCTCATGGCGGAGAGCTGGCCAGGGTCGCACAGGCCGGGACCGATGACGTCGATGCGGCCGTGACCGCGGCGCGCGGCGCGTTCGATGGGGCGTGGGCCAAGACGGCTCCGGCGAAGCGCGCGCGAATGCTGAACAGGCTCGCGCAGCTGCTGGATGAGCAGACCGATGAGCTGGCGGAGCTCGAGAGCCGCAACAACGGCAAGGCGATGTGGCAGTGCGTCGCGGAGATCAAGGTTGCGGTCTCGACGCTGGAGTTCTTCGCCGGGACGGCGCAACACCTATATGGCCGCTCGCACGTCGTCAACCCGGCGGTTGTGAGCTATACGCTGCGCGAGCCGGTGGGCGTGGTGGGCGCCATCATCCCGTGGAACTACCCGCTCATGATGGCCGCCTGGAAGGTGGCGCCGGCGCTGGCGACGGGCAATACCATCATTCTCAAGCCCGCTTCCGCGACGCCACTCAGCGCCATTCGCCTCGGCGAGCTGGCACTCGAGGCCGGCATTCCGGCCGGCGTCCTCAACATCGTGCCGGGCCCGGGTGCCGAGGTGGGTGAGGCGATGGCGGCGCACCCGGGCATCGACAAGATCGCCTTCACCGGCGAAACCTCCACCGGCCGGCGCATCGCGGAGGCCGCCGCGAAGACGCTGAAGCGCGTCTCCCTGGAGCTCGGCGGCAAGTCACCCAACATCGTCTTCGCCGATGCGCATCTCGAGGCGGCCGTCATCGGCTCGCTGTGGGCGATCTACTACTCGGCCGGGCAATCATGCGAGGCCCGCTCCCGCATCCTGGTGCAGGACGAGGTGTACGACGCGTTCGCATCGGCCTTCGCGTCAGGCGCGAAAGCCCTGACAGTCGGTGATCCATTGGATGCCGAAACCAAGATCGGGTCGCTCATCAGCCGCACACACGCCAAAAAGGTGCGCGGGTTCGTCGACATGGGCGTTGAGGATGGGGGGGAATTGTTGGCCGGCGGTAACCTTTCGTTGGCCGATGGGCTGGATGCGGATGCCTTCGTCGCGCCGACCGTCATCGGAGGCGTGAGCAATGGTTCCCGGATTGCGCAGGAAGAGGTCTTCGGCCCGGTCGTCACGCTCAGCCGGTTCAGCGACGAGAAGGAGGCGATCGGCTTCGCCAACGACGTGCGCTACGGCCTGGTGGCAACGGTCTGGACGGCCGACAGCGCGCGCGCCCATCGGGTGGCGCAGAAGATTCGCTCCGGCGCGGTCGGCATCAATACGCCCTTTGTGGCCTTCCCCGGTGTGCCGTTCGGCGGCTTCAAGGAGTCCGGCTACGGACGAGAACAGTCGCTCGAGGCGCTCGACCTGTACACCGAGACCAAGGCGATCCTGCAGGGCACATCCGCCAAGCCGATAAATCCGTTCGGGATCTGAACAACGCCCGCTCAGCTCCTGCGGTGGAGGGCGACCAGCAATCCAATGGGCTGGCCTGATGGTTCGTCGTCGTCGACCGCCGCATTGATGATCTCGACGAGGCGCCGCTCGAGCTCCTCGATCTGGTCCGGGCGAAGCCGGACGCCCAGGCGCGAGAGGGTCAGCACCGCGTCCGGCCCCGCGTCCGCGAGCTCGGAGCGGACCGCGTCGATCATCGCCAACTGGCCGGTCGAGTCGGGACCCAGGTCGAGCGTCCACGACTTGCGGGTCGCCCGGTAGGGGAACTCACGCGCGCCCCGACGCCCGCGACGTTCCGGCTCGCGTCGGAGGAAGTCGGTCCTTGCCAGCGTGCGAACGCGATAGAGGGTCGTCGCCGCTCCTGTTCATCTGCGTGATCATCGTGGCTGTCAGCTTCGCCGTGCCGGCATTCACGACGAACGTC
>JBBJNX010000222.1:0-4463 GCA_037721115.1 Candidatus Limnocylindria bacterium | reverse complement strand
GATGCCAACGCCGACACCATCCGTGCCCCGCTCGTCGCAGAGGTCGCCAATGGCGGCACGACGCCTGCCGCCGACCTCTTTCTGGCAGGGCGCGGCGTCACCGTGATCCCGGACATCATCTGTACGTCGGGTGGAACCGTGCTCGGCTATTTCGAATGGGTGCAGGACATGCAGGCATTCTTCTGGGACGAAGAGGAGATCACCGACCAGCTCGATCGGATCTTGGACGAGGCGATGGCGGAGGTGCAGGCGATCGCATCCACGGAGCGGGTGGATCTGCGAGCTGCGGCCATGATGGTCGCGGTGGCGCGCGTTGCCGAGACGACCACCCTGCGCGGTCTCTATCCGTAGCGGCACGTCGTGGCGCCGTGGCACAAATAGTGCGACCATGGGTCGGTAGCCGTATATATCCAGCACCGTGAAACCGCGGAGCGACGGCAGATCGCATCACGGAGCACCCATGGCAACACAGATCTTCACTCCCCCACGCGACGTCCTCGTGGAACTCGAACCCGCCGCCGAGAAGCTGCTCAATCGTCATCTAGGCATGGCCAAGGAGTGGTTTCCCCACGACTACATCCCATATTCAATGGGTCGAGATTTCGACAAAGAGCCCTGGACGCCGGACCAGCCCCGCGTCAGCGGTGTGGCGCAGATCGCGTTCGAGGTCAACCTCCTGACGGAGGACAACCTGCCCTCCTACCATCGCGAGCTCTATCGCATGTTCGGAGCGGGTGACGGTGCCTGGATCAACTGGGCGAACCGGTGGACCGCCGAGGAGGGTCGTCACGCCATCGTGCTGCGTGATTACCTGATCGTGACCCGAAATATCGATCCGGTGGCGCTCGAGCGAGGCCGCATGAATCAGCTTCAGACCGCCTACGACCACGATGACGGCGGCAACGTGCTGCGCGGCCTGGCCTACGTGGCGTTCCAGGAGCTCGCGACGCGCATCAGCCATCGCAATACCGGCCGATACTCATCCGATCCGGTGGCTGACAAGATCATGACTCGCATCGCTTCTGACGAGAATCTTCACATGGTGTTCTATCGCGACATGCTCTCCGAGGCGATGAAGCTCGACCCCTCGGCGGCGGTCCACGCCATCGCCGACGAGATCACCGATTTTCAGATGCCCGGGGCAGGGATGGTCAACTTCACTCGCAAGGCCGCCCAGATGGCAAAGGCCGGCATCTACGATCTCCGCGTCCACCACGATGAGGTGATCTGGCCACTTCTCACGTACTGGGGCGTGTTCGAGGCAGAGAACCTCAGTCCGTCCGCCGAGGTCCGTCGCGAGGATCTTCGCCGCTTCATGACCGAGCTGGACGCACAGGCCTCACGTTTCGAGGCGAAGCGTGCTCAATCGCTCGAGCGCGAGGCCGTTCGCGCGAGCTGATCCGATCACGAGCCGGTCCGGGTACGGATCGGCTCAACGTGATGGCGTAGGACTGCCGTACGCCGAAGTGGACGGCAGCCGAAGGAACGTTCCCTTGAACCGGCAGGAATCGGTCCTCGAGGGCCTTCCGTCAGCGGCGACGATTGGCGGCGGAGCCTCCCGTGAAGCGCTTGAAGAGCCGCACGAGCAGCCAACCGATAACAAACCGACGAATCAGAGCAAACATGTCTCGCTCCAGTGCAGCCAGCGTGCCGCAATCGTCACAGCAATGCCGGCTTGCGCCACTCCTGCTCTCGAACGTGTTCGTCCAGGAAGGCTCCAACGGTCTCGTACCAGAGTCGCGCGTTCTGTGGCTTGAGGATCCAGTGATTCTCATCCGGGAAGTAAAGGAATCGTGCGGGCACATCGTGCCGGCGTAGATCGGTCCACAGCCGGAGCGCCTCGCTGATCGGGACGCGGAGATCCTGTTCTCCATGGATGACGAGCATGGGCGTCCTGATGTTCGCCAGCAGGCGGCTGGGCGACCAATCCTCGTACCGGGAGGCATCGGCGTAAGGATCGCCGAACTCGCGCTCCCAATCGGGGCCGTAATCCGTGGTGCCGTGGAAGCCACGCAGATCCCACAGGCTGGCGTGCGTGACGATGGCGCGAAACCGATCCGTGGTGCCCGCCGCCCAGTTGGCCATGTAGCCACCGAACGAACCGCCCATCAGGGCCGTGCGATCTGCATCCAGCTCGGGACGCTCCAGCACAGCGTCGACGGCCGCAACGACGTCGGTGTACGGCTCGGCACCCCACCGGCCCCAGCCGCGCTGCAGGAATGCGTGTCCGTACCCGGTCGAGATGGCCGGGTCGGGCAGGAGAACGGCATAGCCTTTCGCCGCAAGGAGGTGTGGATTCCAGCGCCAGCTCCACGTGTTCCAACTGCCGACCGGCCCGCCGTGAACGAACACCACCAGCGGCGCCGGCGCATCCACCGATGCGTCATGCGGCAGCACCAGCCATGACCCGATCTCCTGGCCGTCCGATGCAGTTGCGCCAACGCGCTCGACGTGACCGGGCAGCTCGACGAGGGCAGCGCTGTCGAGTTCCACGAAACTACGAATCCGTTGTGTGGCTCCACTCGCTTGAACCGGGAGGCGCACCGGGATTGGGGGTTCGGCGTACGACGCGCGCAGCGCGATCGGGCCACCCGCAGGCGTGACGGCAAGATCGGTGAAAGTGCCGTCGGCGGCAAGGAGCGTTGTCTCCGCAGCCTCAAGGTCGTGCCGGTAGACGGCTCCTGCGCCACGTCGGTCGGTCGTGAAGTAGACGGAGGCCGCGTCCGACGACCAGACCGGGTGCTGCGGCCACTCGTCAAGGTCGGGCATCACGTCACGCCCCTCGCCCGTTGCCAGATCGATCAGCCACAACGTTGCGTCGCCAATTCGCTCGGGAACATCCTTCTCGTGCCGAATGCAGGCGACCCAGCGGCCGTCAGGCGAGCAGGACGGGCCTTCGTACCATGCGTCATCCGGCGTGATGTCGCGATGCGCTCCGGTGGCGCGGTCGATCGCCACCAGCCCGAAATCGGTGCGACCGATCGCATCCGTGCTGACCCACCCCGTCACGATGGTGGCCCCGTCCGGCGTGACGTCGAAACCCTGCTCGACGAGTGCGGAACCGGGCTGCGGCGTCAGGTCGATCGGGTCGCTGACCCAATCATCGCCCGTCGGCATGGGAGCCGCGAAGAGGTGGCGCTCCCGCGGCCCGTGGAAGACGTCCCAGTGGCGGATCGGGAAGGTGTCGAACAAGAGCGCCTCCACGCCGGCCTTCTTGCGTGCCTGGGACCGCTCCTGATCGCCCGCCGCGTCGCTCGTCCCCGGAAAGACCGAGGCCGCAAAGACGATCACGTCAGCATCCCGGGCGGCCACCACGGCCTCCGCGCCGCCAGAGGGAGCCGCAAGCAATCGCGCCTCGCCGCCGTTCGTCGGAAGCAGCCAGAGGCCGGTGATCTCCTCGTCATCGTCGTCGGCCTTCCGATCTGGGTCCGGCCGTGACGACGTGAAGAGGATCGAGCCGTCACGGGCGAAGGTGGCGCCACTCTCGCCGGGTGTCGAGCGGGTGAGACGACGCGGCCGCTCGTCGCCCGCCAGGTCGAGCTCCCACAGCGAGCTGCGCATCTTCTTGCCGTCGGGCGCCGGCTTCGCCACGCTGACCACAACGCGCCGTCCATCGGGCGAGGCACGCAGTCCCCCCAGGCGTGGCAGGCGCAGGTAGGCGTCGAAATCGAAGGAATCGGTCATGCGCTCATGGTGCCAGATGCCGCCGTTTGCGTGGGTGCGCGTATCCGCCGACTTGTCCGCTCAGTTGCGCGCCTCTCGGTCTTGCCCGCACACTGACGCCCATGAGTAATGGGAAGCGCTGGCACGAGCATCAGGACAGGTGGACGCGTGAGCGTCTCGACCCCGCCCTCGAAAAGGGCCCCGAGCGTCATGCGCGCTTCATCACACAGTCGGGCGTCGAAATCGATCGACTCTATACGCCCTCGGACCTCGCAAATCCGGCCAACGACCCCGACCGGGACCGCCCGCGGTATCGGTTCAGCCCAGCCGTCGGAAAAGCAGCCGGATGGGACGAGATCGAGGACGTCGGCTTTCCGGGCGAGCCGCCCTTCACCCGCGGCATTCATCCAACCGGGCACCGTGGTCGACTGTGGACGATGCGCATGTTCGCAGGCTTCGGCACCGCCGAGGACACCAATGGACGCTTCAAGAAGTTGATTGCGGCCGGCGGCACCGGCCTCTCGATCGCCTACGACATGCCGACCCTGTACGGCTACGACCACGACGAGCCGATGGCCGAGGGCGAGTTCGGCACCTGCGGCGTGGCCGTGAGCAGCCTCGCCGACATGGAGATCCTTCTCGACGGTCTACCGGTGGGCGAGATCAGCACGTCGATGACGATCAACTCCCCCGCCGCCATGATCTGGGCCATGTACATCGTGGCCGCCGAGAAGGCGGGCGTGCCGCGCGCACAGCTCTCCGGCACGCTTCAGAACGACATCCTCAAGGAGTTCATCGCG
>JBBJNX010000221.1:0-4469 GCA_037721115.1 Candidatus Limnocylindria bacterium | reverse complement strand
CTCAACGCAACGGAAACCCCCACCGCCTCCGCGAAGGCGCGCCAGCGTCGCGCGCCCAGGAGGTAGGCGGCGCCGATCCCCGGGGTGATCTTCGTGAGCAGCGGGAATGCCCACGCGGCCGGCCTCCACAGGCTCGCGTAGATGGCGGCCGCGATGAGGAGATGGACATTGCCGGTGGCCACCTCGTCGATCACCGGCGAGCCGGGGATGATCAACATGAGGGCACCGAGTCGGGGCCCAGTCAGCCAGACCAGGGCGCCGAGATTCAGCACGGCCCAGATGCCTCGGAACACCTCGAATGGCAACAGGCTCAGCGGATAGGCGAGCTGCGCGAAGACGGGCGAATAGAGGTACGCATCCGAGCCGCCAACGAGTGCATCGGCGTAGGGGCTATCCAGGCCAGCCGCCCAGTAAGCCCGGGCATCGTGCTGATAGTCGTTGAACGTGACCAGCCACCATACGAAGCCGATAAAGACGATGGCCGCGATGAGAGTTCCATCCCTGAGCAGCCGCCGCAGCTGTGGTGAGGTCATCATTTCTGCAACGCGCGGCCTATTCATTGGAGCGGATCCACACCGCTGCGATGGCGTCCACGTATTCACGCTGCCAGATGGGCGAGTCTTCAAGCCACTGCGAGAGCGGCTGATTCGGCGGGAATAGGATGTAGTCGATGGCGTAGCGATCGAAGAGTTCCTGTGGATCGGTCTCGAGCTGGACCGCGTTCGCGTACTCGCGGATCGGGCGGTCGCCGTAAATATCGGATCGACCATCGATGTAGATGGGATGGTCGGGTCGTCGCAGACCCAGGTATCCGCCCCATGAATACTGGTTAAAGGGTCGGGTTCCTGGGTCATTGGCGAGGATCCAATTAACCGCGCCGACAGGCATGTGATCGGCGACGAGCTCGCGCTGTGCGGTAGGGCTGACCCGCGCCCACGCGACGCCGAGGCCGGCCGCCACCACGATGCCGATGAGGGCCGCGTTCACCACGTTGAGGGATGCCCCACTCCGGGCCGTACCGAGGCGTGCCAGTGGCTTGGAGAACCAACGGCCGACCGCAGTCCGGGCGATCACGGGTTCGAGTGCGAGGCCGGCCGTCGCGGCGATGATCGGCGCGAGCAGCTGAAACCGCGCACCCAGGGCGATCATCACGGTCATGCCCGCGATGACGAGCGCGTCAGCGGCACGAATCGTCCGGCGACCGATCCAGAGCGACGGCAGGACGATCACCACGACGAAGGCGATGAACATCTGTCCGACGATGGTTCCCGGATCCGGAGACTGCCATTCCGATATGAAGTCGCGATGGGCTGCGATTGAAGAAGTTTCGAGAGGGTAGGCATACAGCTCAAGACCACTCGGATTGATTGCGATCGGCATGATCGAGACGACGAGCGCACCACCGAGCAGGGCGATTTGCCGCCATGTCAGCATGTTGTGCGGTGGTCGGCGTTTCAGCACCTGGTCGGCTGCCTCGCCGATGACGATGGCGCCCCCGATGAGGAAGATGAGCGGCCAGCCTGCGTGCAGATTGCCCCACGCGAGCGAGATGGTCGGAAGTGCCACGAGCCAACCGATGGATGGCCGTGCCAGGTATCCCCAACAGGAGAGAACCACGGCAGTCGCCAGCGTGAGATCGACGACCTGCACGCGGACGCCAAGGACGGGGCCAGCGACGATCAGCCCAACGGTCAGCCAGCCGGTGCGACCCAGCCATCCGGTCTCTGGGCGTCGCAGGCCGAAGGCCCACCAGAGCAGTGCCAGCGCTGCGACCACCAGAGAGGACCACGCAAGCGACAGCACTGAGGGCCCGATCTCTCCGAGGCGCCATCCCAAGCCGAGGAGCACGTTGCTCAGCCAGTCCTGGCTCAGCCACCGCATGCCGTCGCCGACCAGGCTCCAGCTGTCTTCCGCCGGGACTTGCCCAGTGTCGAGCACCTCGAGGCCGGCCCGAATGTGCCAATACACATCGCCGTCGATGAGCGGAATCGCCGACCGCGGCAACGCCACGAGCGCAAAGAGTGCGGCGATCGCCACCCGGCTCGCCGGGATCCCCCTGCGCAGTGCCGCCATCACCCGTCGCAGGCCGTCGGTCGTGGAACCAGCGACCACGGCCACATTTCCGGCTCAGTGAGTGGCTCCACGCCAAGCGGCTGGGTTGGCCCGAGGCTGGCTTCGCGGTACACGAACTCGCGCCGCACTTGGGGTTCAGGCGATAATGGCTCGTATGCGCCGAGGCTCAGGGCCTCCAGCCGGAGGGCGCTCTCGACCGTCGTCGGGTCACAACTGAACGCAGCGACCGCCGCAAGTGCCTGGTAGCCGCGGGCAACATACGGTGCGGCAGTGACTGACCCCTCCGCCAGTTCACGCGCCGTGTCGTGGTCTCCGTGCCGGGCGGCATCCACCGCCCGCCATGCGGGACCAGCGTCGGCTGGCAGTGTATCCAGAGCAAGTCCGAGGTCCCAGGCATTCTCCATGTTCTCCCTCAGAGCGGGATGGGGTTCGTTGTGGATCGTGATCATGGCCTCGGTAGCGACCGCTCCCATGGTCACAGGGTTCCCGTACGGCAGCGTGGTCACGAGGTCTGGTCGAAGCGCGGCAGCGCGGCTCCAGGCGTGCGTAGCCTCGTGGGGGCGATCAGCGGTCATCAGGTCGAGCCCTAGCCGAACCGCGTACTGAGGGTCACCCAAGGTGCGGTCGGCGGCCTGCTCCAGAAGAACGCTGGCGTCAGCTCCGGTATCCAGCTCTGCGAGCGCCGCGTAACCCCGCGGATCTCCGGGGGCGACGGCCACGGCGCGCCGATAGGCGTCGATCGCTCCAGTCTTGTCGCCGTCATAGCTCGCGGCCATCCCGAGACCGAGCCAATAGCCGCCGCTTTCGGGGTGTGCCTGGGTCGCTGCTTCAAAGTGGGCTCGCGCCGCGCCATAGCTTCCGTCGACCATGGCTCCTCGACCTGTCTGTGCCGCTGATCGCGCCACGTCGACGGCGACGACATTCGGCAGAGCAATCAGTGCTGCCAGCGCGAGCAGCGCGGGTGCTGCCAGGCCGCGCGCGGGCGTCAGAGCTCGCGTGTCCGAGGCGGGGACCAGGAACGCCGCCACGGCCAGGAAGCTGGCCGTGATCGCCGGTAGGTAACTGAAGTCATCGAGGATCAGAGCTGCGACGAAGCCTGTGACACAGGCCAACGCGACACGGTCCGCGACCCTCCACGCCCGCCAACGGCGATGCAGCGCAAGCCCCCATACGGCCATCAGGCCGACCAAGCCGGTTCCGAGCACGAGGCCGCCGTCGACGAGCGTCTGGAGCGGAACGTTGTGGATGAGTCGAACGGCCACCAGGTCGGCGGCAGCCGGCGCTGCTTCCAGCCGCACCCACGAGTACGTTCCCGGTCCGGATCCGATCAGGGGCGAGCCAGTGATCATCGCCATACCCTGCTCCCAGAGAAGCAGGCGTCCGCTTTCCCCGATGGCGGTTACCGCCCGTGGCCCGACAAGTACCGCAACACCGAGTACAGCGGCCGTCGCCACTCCTGCGCCGAGTGCTCTGATTTGCCACCGCGTCTTCGCGAAAGTCTGCAAGGTCGAGGGCAGGAGGAGGAGTGCCAGCAGCGCGGCGACCGCGAGTCCGAGCCATCCAGCGCGCCCCATGCTGAGAGGCACCACCACGACCGTGCTGAATCCCACGACGAACATGAGAACCGACTTGATCTGCGAAGGGGCGACCCAGGCCAGGAACGGAATCGCGATCAACACGAGCATCGGGAGCGCATTGACCGACTCCCATGGAAAGGTCAGCAGTCCCTCGAACGGCGCCGCGCCGACGGTGGCTAGCCATGTCGCCTTTTCCTGGATCTGCAGGTAGGCATTGAAGGCCAGGGTGAGAGCGAGCCCGGTTCCAATCGCGAGCACAATCTGCGGGCGCAGATGGGCGGCGCGACGGAGGAGCAGGAACCACGTCGCGTACGCAGTTGCCAGGGCCAGCGTGCCAAGGCTCTCGGTGCGGTCGCGGCTGAAGAGACACACGATCACATAAGCGACCAGCAGCCCGAGCACCGCCATGTCGAGCCGGTCGTATGGCCCACGCAGGCGGAATACCGCCCACGCCGCCAGTGGGAAGCCGTACAGGACCTGCGTCGCGATGCGCAGGGGCGGCTCGAGGTGGATGGCTTCGGCGCCGAAGAAGACGATGAACCCGACGATCCACAGTTGGAGTGCCACGCGGGGAAGGAGGCGGATCATCCTCGGGCGGCGCTCGTTGCGGCGGTCGCGCTCAGCTGGTCGCGCAACTCGGCATCTCGTCCTTCGCCAGCCAGTGCTTCGAGATGCGCCGCCAATGGGTTCGTTGAGCCAAGGGGCCCTTCGTCACCAAGGCGCGCCACCAGCAGGAACGGCGAATCCGTCTCGAGCGCTTCCTCATCCGTCCCGAACAATGTCTCCTCCAGCTTCTCGCCAGGACGGAGGCCGGTGAAG
>JBBJNX010000007.1:0-16100 GCA_037721115.1 Candidatus Limnocylindria bacterium | reverse complement strand
AGCATCCATTGGGCTCAGGTCTTCGGTGCGGCGGGTCTCGGCGGCTTTCGACTGCTCCCCGCGGAGGGCCATGTCATCACCGTCTGCGACTGCGCCTCATGCCGGTTCAGCGGTGGGGACCGCCTGCTCGGGGCGCTGGAGGCGGAGCTCGGCCTCCGCGCCGGCGAGACGACCGCGGACGGCCGCTTCACGCTGGAGACGCGCAGCGACGTGGGGGCGGGCGCGATCAGCCCGGCCATGCGCATCGACACCCTGGTCTACGGCCCGTTGGACGAGGAGAAGGCGCTGCACATCGTCAACGAGCGTCGGGCGGCAGCCACCGGCTCCCGAGGTCGCGCCTGAGATGGCGAGTGCGCTCTCACCCCAGATTCGAATCCTCGACGGAGGCGAGCACCGCCTGCTGACCGATATCGGCCGGGTCGATCCAACCAGCCTGGCCAGCTACCGCGACCACGGTGGGTATGCCGGCCTCGAGCGCGCGGTCACGAAGCTCACGCCTGCCGACGTGATCGGCGAGATCGATGCGGCCGGCCTGCGCGGACGCGGGGGCTCCGGATTCCCGACCGCCGCCAAGTGGCGAGTGACCCGCGAGCTGAGCGCCGACCGCAAGATCGTGGTCGCCAACCTCATGGCCGCCGACCCGAGCGCGCTCGGAGACCGAGCGCTTGCCGAGGGCAACCCGCATCTCGTGGTCGAGGGCCTCATCATCGCTGCCTACGCGGTCGGGGCGAGTGAGGCGATCATCGCCGTTCGGCGCGATTGGCCGGACGCCATCGAGCGGCTCCAGGTGGCGATCCGCGAGGCAACCGAGTCGCACCTCGGCGGGTACCTCGTCCTGGGTACCGATACCAGCGTCCAGCTGAGCGTCTGGGAAGGATCCGGAGCCTACGTCGCGGGCGAGGAGACTGCCCTCATCAGCGCCCTCTCCGGCGACCGAGGCATGCCGCTGATCCGTCCGCCGTACCCGGCGGAGAGGGGCCTCTGGGGCGCGCCGACGATCGTGCAGAACGGAGAGACCCTCGCGCACGTCGCGTGGATCCTGGCCCATTCACCGGAAGCCTTCGCTTCGGTCGGCACTGAGTCCAGTCGCGGCACGAAGCTCGTGACCGTCATGGGCCGCGTCGGCGAGCCGGGGCTCCTCGAGGTCCCGCTCGGCACGTCGCTGCTCGACCTGCTCGGGATGGCCGGCGGCGGCACGGGAACCACGAAGGCGCTGTTCGTCGGTGGACCCGGCGGCGGCGCCATCGACGCCGGCTCACTCAACCTGCCGTACGACTTCGACGATCTCGAGGGCGCGGGCGCCATCATCGGCTCCGGATCCGTGCTCGTCACCGATCGCGCCACGTGCATGGTCGACACGGCGCGATTCTTCATCGACTTCAACGCGCGCGAGGCGTGCGGCAAGGCGGTCCCGTGCCGGATCGGCACCAAGCGCCTGGTCGAGACGCTCGACCGGATCCTGGCCGCCACCCCGCGCCCGAACGACTTCACGCTGCTGCGCGAGCTCTCGCGCAAGGTGAGCGACACCGCACTCTGCAAGCTGGAACGGCTCGCATCCGGCCCGATCCTGACGACGCTCGATCGCTTCGGTGACGAGTACCGGGCCCATGCCGAGCGCGGAGTCTGCATTGCCGGCGCCTGCCGCACGAGCGAGCTGATGCCCCTCATCGAGCCGCTCTCCGGCGTCGAGCCCGCGGCCCGGCTAGAGTAGGAAAACGATGAGTTTCGGAACGACGAACGGCCACTCCAACGGCAACGGCAACGGACAGGGCGACGCCACGCTCGGGGCCGACTACGCCCCGCTCTGGCCCATGGTGCCCGGCACCCGCGAGATCGGCGTCACGATCAACGGGAAGGAGCTCCAGGTCGAGGAGGGCCAGACGATCCTCCAGGCCTGCCGGGTGCTCGGCATCGACGTGCCGACGCTTTGCTATGAGCCGAAGCTGGCCCCGTATGGCGCCTGCCGCATCTGCGTGGTCGAGGTCGCCGGCAGCGAGGACACTCCGATCAGCTGCGGCACGCAGATCGAGCCGGGCATGGTCATCACCACCCATTCGGAGCGGGTCATCGAGAACCGGCGCATGGTGCTGGAACTCATCTTCAGCGATCACGATGCCTATTGCCTGCCGCCCTGCCAGTTCAAATGCCCGACTCGCGTCGACATCCCGGGCTACCTGAAGCAGAACACGCTCGGCAACTGGGAGGAGGCGACGCGCATCCTCAAGCGCTCCCTCCCCTTCCCTGCGATCCTCGGACGCGTCTGTCCGGCGCCGTGCGAGACGCATTGCCGTCGCGAGGAGGTTGATACCGCCATCGCGATTCGCGACTCGCATCGCTACTGCGCCGATCGCGTGCTCGAGGTCGATGCGCCCGCGCCGATCCCGTGGCCGAAGGATCCGCCGACCGGGCGCCGCGTGGCAATCATCGGCGCGGGACCCGCCGGCATGGCCACCGCCTACTACCTTCAGCTGCGCGGCCATCAGTGCGACGTCTACGAGGCCGATCCGGAGCAGGGTGGCATGCTGCGCTACGGCATTCCGCAGTACCGCCTGCCGAAGGGCTGGATGGACCGCGAGCTCAACCACGTCTGGGAGCTTGGCGCGGCCTTCAAGCCAAACATGCGCCTCGGGCGCGACTTCCACCTCGGCGACATCATCGACGAGTACGACGCCATCTACGTCGGCATCGGCTGCTACAAGTCGAACGAGCTCGGGATTCCCGGTGAGCACGCCGACGGTACGGTCAATGCGCTCGAGAACCTCTACAACTCCACGCGCGGTGTTCCTGTGCCGCGGCTCCGGGGTGCGAGGGTCGTCATCATCGGGGGTGGCTTCACCGCCATCGACTGCACCCGGACCAGCGTGCGCCAAGGTGCTGCAGAGGTGACGCTCGTCTATCGTCGCGACCTGAAGGACATGCCGGCCGCCGACGAGGTGCATGAGGCGATCGAGGAGGGCGCTCGGGTCATCTTCCAGGCCGCGCCGACCCGCATCGTCACCGGCGAGAACGACAGGGTCACCGGCGTTGAGTTTCAGCGCATGAAGCTCGGTGAGCCCGATGCGCAGGGCCGCCGGCGTCCGGAGCCGATGCCCGGTACCGAATTCATCGTGGAGTGCGACACGGTGCTGGGAGCCATCGGCCAGGGACCCGACCTGTCGTGGATCGACTCCGAGCCGGACGAGATCCGCAAGGGACTCGAGGTCGATCGCCGTGGCAACCTGGTCGCCGAGGAGCACATCTTCCGCACCAATGTCCCCAAGATCTTCGCCTCGGGCGACGTGCGCACCGGCGCCGCCACCGTGGTCGAGGCCATCGGCGAGGGCCGGCGCGCGTCGTACGCCATGGACTACTGGCTGCGCGGCCACGACCTCGACGACCCGCAGGTGCGCCGCATCGTCACCGAGCCGCAGCCCAACTTCCTGACCATCGTGCCCTTCACCGATGATGTGAAGGAGCCGCGCGCCATCATGGGCAAGCAGGAGGCTGACGAGCGCAAGGGCAACTTCAACGAATACGAGTTCGGCTACACCGGTGACCAGGCCATGGCCGAGGCCGGACGCTGCCTTCAGTGCACGTGCGAGGCGATCGGCCACTGCGATCTGCGCGAGGCCGCGATCGAGTACGAGACGACGCTGAACATGGCGATCGACGAGCGCTCGATCCAGGACAACCCGTACGTCGGCGTCAACCACGGCTACGGCCGCGACGAGACGCACTCCTTCATTCTGCGCGACTACTCACGCTGCATCGACTGCGGCCGCTGCGCGCAGGTCTGCAAGGAGATCGTTGGCGCCGGCTGCTACGACTTCATCGGCAAGGGCTTCGACTCGCTGGTCACAACAGCGGACTTCGTGTCACTCAACGAGACTCCGTGCGTCTCCTGTGGCCGGTGCGCCGAGACATGCCCGGTCGGGGCGCTGATGCCCCGCCCGCGCATCCTCGAAACGTACCAGCTCGACGTGAGCCGCTGCATCTTCTGCGGCATCTGCGCCGATGCCTGCCCGTACGACGCCCTGCGCTGCGGCCCCGAATTCGAGTTCAGCGAGTACCAGCGCGATCTCCCGATGCTGGACATCCTCGAGATGTCCGACCGGGAGCGCCCCACCCGCTAGACCGATCAGCCGCCGAGGCGGGCGAGCTTGAGGGTCCAGTCGGTGCAGGCTTCATTGGTCTGCTCGATAAAGAAGTTGCCGCCTGGCACGTCGTTCACGAGCACGATCCGGATCGGCGAGTTGTCAACGGAGTAGACGAAGTCGCCTTCCTCCTGCGTGATCGAGACGGTGTAGTCGTCGCAATCCTCGGTGATGGTGAGCCGATATCGACCCGGGGCGAGGGGGTGGGCCACTCGTTCGGCACCGGCCTCGACAGTGGCGGACGTCGGGTTGTCCTCTCCCTCGCCCGTGTCTCCGCCGCCACCCCCACCACAGGCGGCCAGCGTCAGGGCGAGTCCCGCCAGCACAGGGGCGATCCGTCTCGTCATCGTGATGTCGACCTCCAATATCCTCTCTCCACCGCCGGGACCGGCGGCGTCCCGAAGGTTACGGGCTGATCGCGCGACCGCGCAATGCCTACGCTAGAATCGATCGCGGTCCCGCTCGGGATCGCATGAGCACGAAACCTCTCTAGGGAGCACGACCCTGGACATCTCCAGCGTCCTCTTCTTCCTGCTCGCCTTCGGTGTGGTGGGAGCCGGGATCGCCGTCGTGACGCTGCGCAACATCATCCATTCGGCGGTGGCGATGATGATCTGCTTCGGCTCACTGGCCGGCATGTACGCGCTGCTCGGCGCACCCATCGTTGCCGCCGCCCAGGTCCTGATCTACCTGGGCGCGATCAGCGTGCTCATTCTCTTCGCGATCATGCTGACCCAGGCCGGCGACGCGAACCTGCCCACCCCGTTCCACCGCCAGGTGCCGATCGCCGTGGTGGTCGCGCTCGCCATCATCGGTCTGGTCGGCTGGGCAGTCGTTCAGACGGACTGGGGCGTCGCTCCGCAGGCGGCGGGTGCCGCGGTGGAGGCCATCGCCATGGCACTGTTCACGACGTATGCGCTTCCCTTCGAGATCATCAGCCTGCTGATCCTGGTCGCCATCATCGGCGCCATCTTTCTGGCCCGCCGGCCGGAAGAGGATGAGCGAGCAAACTGACCGATGGGCCTCGAGGGCTACCTGCTCGTCTCCGCCATGCTGTTCGGCACCGGCGCCTTCGGCTTCATGGCGCGTCGCAACGCGATTCTGATGCTCATCAGCATCGAGCTCATGTTCAACGCGGTGAACCTGAGCCTCGTCGCCTTCAATGCCTTTCTCCCCGCCGATGCGAATGCCGGCGCCGTCTTCGCGCTGATGATCATGGCGGTGGCCGCGGCCGAGGTGACCGTGGGCCTGGCTCTGGTCATCGCGATCATTCGCACCCGTCAGACGGCCGAGGTCGACCAGTACGCCGACCTGAAGGAATAGGCGCGTAACCGATGGAGCTGCTGATCGCGCTCATTCCGGCGCTGCCCCTGGCGGGCTTCCTGTTCGCCGTCCTCGTCGGGGCGCGCCTGGATCGAGTGCCTTCGCACGGGCACGGGAATCATCACGAAGAAGGGGGTCACGCGGACGGGCACGACGACCATGGCGTCGACGATTCAGCCTTTCGTGCGATCCCGTCAGAAGAAGAGCAGCGCGCAACGAGCCCGCACGCCGGCCACGCCGATGACCTGGCGAACGCGGAGGGCGCCGACGGGGTGATCCCGGCGCAGTTCAATGACGGCCTCGGCCAGGCCGGGCACGTAACGCCGGGGGCGGAGCGGCCCCGCTACCGATCCTGGATCGTGCCGACCGCCCTCGTCGGGCTGATGTGGGTCTTCAGCATGATCGTCTTCGCCGCTGTCATCTTCGGCGGCAACGAGTACGAGGTCACGATCTACGAGTGGATCGCCTCGGGCGATTTCGTCATCAACATCAGCTTCCTGGTCGACTCGCTGACCGCGATGCTGCTGCTGGTTGTGAGCAGCGTTGGGCTCCTCGTCCACGTCTACAGCATCGGCTACATGGACGGCGACCGCGGATTCTGGCGCTTCTTCGCCTACCTGAACCTGTTCATGTTCAGCATGCTGCTGCTGATCCTGGGCGATAACTTCCTGATGCTCTACGTCGGCTGGGAGGCGGTCGGCCTGTGCAGCTACGCCCTCATCGGCTTCTGGTACAAGAAGCCATCGGCCGCGGGTGCCGCCAAGAAGGCGTTCATCGTCAACCGCGTCGGCGACTTCGGATTCGGCCTGGGGATCATGATGATCTGGGTTAATCTCGGGACGCTGAACTTCGGTCAGGTCTTCGAACGGATCGGGACTCTCGACGAGGGCACGATCACCGTGATCGCCCTGCTGCTCTTTGCAGGCGCCGTCGGCAAGAGCGCCCAGTTCCCGCTCCACGTCTGGCTGCCGGACGCCATGGAGGGCCCGACGCCGGTGAGTGCCCTGATCCACGCCGCGACGATGGTCAACGCCGGCGTCTACCTGGTGGCCCGCGCCAACCCGATCTTCATCGAGGCGCCGACCGCCATGTGGGTGGTCGCCATCATCGGGGTCTTCACGGCCATCTTTGCGGCCGCCATCGCCCTGACCCAGAACGACATCAAGAAGGTGCTGGCCTACAGCACCGTCAGCCAACTGGCATACATGTTCTTCGCGCTCGGCATCGGCGCCTGGACGGCGGCCATCTTCCATCTCGTGAGCCACGGCTTTTTCAAGGGGCTGCTCTTCATGGGATCCGGCTCGGTGATTCACGGCGCGGGCGGCGAGCAGGACATGCGCTACATGGGCAACCTGCGGGCGAAGATGCGCTGGACCTACATCACCATGCTGATCGGCTCGTTGGCGCTGGCCGGCATCCCGATCTTCTCCGGTTTCTTCAGCAAGGACGAGATCCTGGCCGAGTCGTTCAACCGCGGGTACATCGTGTTCTACGTCGTGGGCACCGTCGTTGCCTTCATGACCGCCTTCTACACCTTCCGGATGATCTTCATGACCTTCTGGGGTGAATGGCGCGGGCCGCGTGCGCTCTGGGATCACATCCACGAGAGCGGACCGACCATGGTGGCACCCCTCGTCATCCTGGCCGTCCCGACCGTCCTCGCCGGCCTCGTCCTGGGCATTCCGCCGGAGGGCGGCGTTATCCACGGATGGCTCGAGGAGGTCTTCCACGACGCGGAGGAGGCGGGCATCCTGCCCGGCTCGATCTTTGCCGAGGGCCACCACGGCTTCGAGCTCATCGGGCTGGGTGGGCTGCTCCTGCTCATCGGCGCGGCGGTCGCGGCGGCCGGCATCTGGCTGGCGCATCGCTGGTACGTGCAGCGTCCGGAGTCGGCCGGCCGATTCGTGGAACGGATCCCGTTCGGCCTCGGCCCGGGGATGTATCGGGCCAGCGTGAACAAATATTACGTGGATGACATCTACCAGCTGGTCTGGTCGCGCGGCGGCGTGCTGGTGAGCAACGCGCTGTGGTGGTTCGACGCCAAGGTCATCGACGGCGCGGTGAACGGCGCCGGTTGGGTGGCGCGCGCGATCGGCGGCAGGCTGCGCAAGAGCCAGACGGGCCGCGTCGAGAACTATGGCCTTGGCATCGCCGCAGGACTTGTTGTCGTGCTGATCATGTTCGCGACGGTGGTGCGCTGATGGGCATCGCGTGGAGTATATACCTATATACTCCACGGAGCCGCCGGTCGTGAACGCCCTTCCGATGATCAGCCTCATCGTCTTCACGCCGCTGATCGGCGTGCTGCTGCTGCTCCTGGTGCCCGGCACGAACCATCGTGCCATTCGCTGGATAGCCCTCCTTGCCGCGGTGGGGAGCTTCGCCTTCTCGCTGCTGCTGCTCGGTTACCAGGCCGGCGGCAGCGAATTCCAGTTTCGCGAGGACCGCCCGTGGATCGAGGCATTCGGCATGCGCTACACGGTCGGGGTCGACGGACTCTCGATGGTGCTCGTCCTGCTGACCACGCTGCTGAGCACGGTCGCGATCTTCTATTCCTGGGAGCCGATCCAGAATCGGGTCAAGGAGTACTACATCGCGATCCTGCTCCTGATGGTCGGGATGCTCGGCGTCTTCGTTGCGCTCGATCTGTTCCTCTTCTACGTGTTCTGGGAGATCAGCCTCTTCCCGATGTACGTGATCATCGGCGTGTGGGGTGGTCCTCGACGCGTGTACGCCACCATCAAGTTCGTGCTCTACACGCTGGTCGGCTCCCTGCTCATGCTGGTCGCCATCCTGGCGGTGGCCATCGCCCACGCGGCAAGCGGCCAGCCCTTCACCTTCAGCTACGAGGCGCTGCGCGGCTTCGCCTACGCCGATACGCTCCAGGCGCTCGCCTTCATCGCCTTCTTCCTGGCCTTCGCCATCAAGGTGCCGATGTGGCCCTTCCACACCTGGCTGCCCGATGCACACGTGGAGGCGCCGACCGCCGGCTCGATCATCCTTGCCGGTGTCATGCTCAAGCTTGGCGGGTACGGATTCCTGCGCTTCAGCCTGCCGCTGCTGCCCGATGCGGCCGTCAGCTTCGCGCCGATCATCATCGGCCTTGCACTCGTCGCCATCATCTACGGGGGGCTGGTCGCCATGGTGCAGCCGGACCTCAAGAAGCTGGTGGCCTACTCCAGCGTGAGCCACATGGGCTATGTCATGCTCGGCGCTTTCGTCCTCAACGAGCAGGGTCTCCAGGGTGCGATCTATCAGATGATCAGCCACGGCGTCACGACCGGAGCGCTCTTCCTCCTCGTCGGAGTGATCTACGAGCAGACCCACGATCGGCTCATCGCGCACATGGGCGGACTCAACGCCCGGATCCCCCGCTTCGCGGCAATGTTCGGCCTCTTCACGTTCGCCAGCATCGGCCTGCCCGGCCTCTCGGGCTTCATCGGCGAATTCCTGGTGGTCCTGGGCGCCTTCCGATACAACGGCTTCGTCGCCGTTGCGGCCATGGTGGTGGTCATCATCAGCGCGGTCTACATGCTCTGGATGTTCCAGCGCGTCTTCTTCACCGTGCCGTCCGACTGGATGCGACGATTCTGGCCGGCGCTGCGCGACATCAATCGCAACGAGTGGATCGCACTGAGTCCGCTCATCGTGCTGGTGGTGGCACTCGGCGTGTATCCCGGACCGGTGCTGGAGGCCATCGCCACGCCGGTCGATCGGATCATCGAGGCCGTCAACGGCGCCGGCCTGACCGGCTTCGGGCCGCTGTGGTGAGTGGCTGACTGATGGACATGCTCGACGATCTCGTCACGCTCCTGCCGGAGCTGATCCTGGTGGCGCTGGTGCTGACCATCATCACCGTCGATCTCTTCCTGTCGCGTCCCAACAAATGGCTGCTGACCCCGCTCACCGTCGCCGGGCTGATCCTGGCGGGAGCGGCCTGCGTGGTCGTCTGGGACACCAACGAGACGGTCTATGCCGGCTTCTACGTGGTCGACGACCTCTCGGTCTTCTTCAAGGCCGCCACCATCCTGATCGGCATCATCACGGTCCTGTTCGCGCCGGCATACCTGGTCGTGCGACGCATTCCGCTCGGCGAGTTCCACATGATCCTGGTGACCGCACTGCTCGGCATGTTCGTGCTCGCCTCGAGCAGTGACATGATCACGCTCTTCCTTGGCCTCGAGCTGATGACGATGCCGAGCTACCTGCTGGCCGGCCTGCACAAGACCGATCGCTACAGCAACGAGGGCGGCCTGAAGTACTTCCTGCTCGGCAGCTTCGCGAGCGCCATCGTGCTGTTCGGGATCAGCTGGCTGTATGGGATCACCGGGACGACCAACATAGCGGAGATCGCGGTCGCGCTCGAAGGCCAGATGAGCGGAGCACTCCTCGTCGCCATGGCCTTCCTGCTGGTGGGCGGCACCTTCAAGATCGCGGCGGTCCCGTTCCACTACTGGACCCCGGACGCCTACCAGGGGGCGCCGACGCCGATCACCGGCTTCCTGTCTGTCGGTCCGAAGCTGGGCGCCTTCGCGCTGCTGATCCGGGTCTTCGCGGAAGCGCTGGCGCCGCTGCGCGCCGATTGGCTGGGCATCTTTCTGATCCTGACCGTCCTGACCATGACGATCGGTAACGTCGTCGCCCTGGTGCAGGTCAACGTGAAGCGCATGCTCGCCTACTCCAGCATTGCCCACACCGGCTACATCATGGCCGGCATGGCAGCGTACGCGAACGCATCGGACGCCGATGCCGCGGCGCAGGGCATCGAGTCGGTCCTGTTCTACGTCCTGGGCTACGCCGTCATGAACATCGCCGCGTTCGCGGTGGTCGCCATGCTCCAGCGCGACACCACTCGCTTCGGTGGGCTCAACTCGTTCTCCGGCCTCGCCGCCCGCTCGCCGGGGCGAGCCGCCGCGATGGGCATCCTCATGCTGAGCCTGACCGGCATCCCGCCGACGGTCGGCTTCTTCGCCAAGCTCTACGTCTTGCTGGCAGCCGTCGACGCCGGCCTCGCCTGGCTGGCGGTGGTCCTCGTCCTCAACGCCGCCCTTGCGGCCTTCTATTACCTGCGCGTCATCGTCTACATGTACATGCGCGACCCCGAGCCGGATCCCGCACCGATCGACACCTCTCCCTTCGGCTCGGTGGCACTTGTGCTGTCGGTGGCTGGCGTCCTGATCCTGGGACTCTTCCCGGGCGCCATCCTTCGCCTGCTCGAAGTTTCTGCGGCGAGCATCTTCTAGCGCTGATGACCGTCGTCGAAGCCGATACCGGACTCGGCGCGGCCGCAACCGCGCTCCTCGGCGACCGACGCCTGATCATCGCCACCAACCGTGGCCCGGTCACCTTCGCCTCGGGCGCTGATGGGTCGCTGCGGCCGCGGCGCGGCTCCGGTGGGCTTGTCACCGCGCTCGGGCAAATTGGCCGGCATGTGCCTGTGACCTGGATCGCGGCGGCGATGAGCGAGGGGGATCGGCGCGCCGCTGCCGATCCCAAGCTCCTGCGCCAGGCCGCCGGTGACGACGCCATCCGGCTGCGATTCGCATTGGTCGAGCGGTCCGTCTACGAGCAGGCCTATAACGTGATCGCCAATCCGCTCCTGTGGTTCCTCCAGCATCAGATGTGGAACCTGCCGGAGCGGCCAGTGATCGATGCGGCCACCATGCGCGCCTGGGAACGGGGCTATGTGGTGCTCAACGAGGCCTTTGCGACAGCCGTTTTGGCCCAGACTCGATCCGACCGCCGGCCGCGAATCATGCTCCACGACTATCACCTCTATACCGCGGCCGAGTCGATCCGCCGTGTCCGCCCCGGCGCCGTCCTCAGCCACTTCACCCACATCCCGTGGCCGCCGTCGAGCATCTGGCAGAACATCGCTCCGGCAATCCGCGAGGGGATCGCCACGGGGCTGCTGGCAAACGACGTCGTCGGCTTCCAGACCGAGCGTTACGCGCACAACTTCCTGCGCATGGTCGAGTCGTTCGTGCCCGACGCGGCGGTCGATTACGACGCGCGCACGGTACGGCGCAAGCGGCGGACGACCCACGTGCGCCATTACCCGATCAGCATCGACGTCGAGGCCACCCGGCGAGTGGCCGGCTCGCGCGCGGCGCGGCGTCGTGCCGACCAGCTGCTGGGCGGCGCCCGGGAGCGGGTGATCGTGCGTGTCGACCGCCTGGAGCCGTCCAAGAACATCCTTCGTGGATTCATGGCCTACGAGACGCTCCTCCAGCGCAACCCCAGGATGCGCGGCCGGATCAGCTTCCTCGCGTTCCTGGTTCCGTCACGAACCGGGCTGCGCGAATACGGAGACTACGGTCGCAAGGTGCAGAACGCGGTCGACCGCATCAATGCCCGCTTCGGGCAATCCGGCTGGCGGCCGGTTCAGCTCTTCTACGAGAACGACTACGCGCAGGCGATGGCCGGCCTCTCGATCGCCGATGTCATCCTCGTCAACCCGCTCATCGACGGCATGAACCTGGTCGCCAAGGAGGCGGTCATCGTCTCCGAGCGTAACGCCGTGCTCGTCCTATCGGAGACCGCCGGTGCGTTCGATCAGATGGCCGATGGCGCGCTGGCCGTGGCGCCAGCCGACGTGGTCGGCACCGCTGATGCGTTGGCCACCGCGCTGGCGATGCCGGTCGAGGAGCGTCGGCGCCGCCTGGCACAGCTCCGCCGCGGCGTCGAGCGAGAAGACATCACCTGGTGGCTTCGGCGCCAGCTCGAGGATCTCGACGAGCTCACCAGCTGATCGGCACGGGTTGCTCAGCCGTGCTTCGTCGTCCGTTCATCAGTGCGTCCCGTGGTTCTTTCATCCGTGTTGCACCCCGGTGCACGTATCTACCAGGCAGCGGCCGATTGAACCCGCTTCCGAGTCCCTGCTTCGCCATTTGGTGCACCCGGCGCACATCTCGCGCACGAAACCGCGGATCCCGACCCCAAGTTGGTAGATCGATGCATCCGGCGCACATCTCAACCACGCAACCGCGGCGCTCGCCCCCAAGTTGGTAGATCGGTGCACCGGGCGTACACTGCCGCGCCCGCAGATCAGCGACGCGCCAAGACGGTCAGTAACGCTGCTGCCTCAGTGGGATCGGCCAGCACCACGTCGGCCGCATCCACCACGGCGGGCGGCATCTCGTCCGCACCCCCGACGCCGATGATCGCGCCGCGAAACCCGCCGGCCGACCGCAGCGCTTCGACCGCGCGGAACCTGTCGAGATCGGATATGTCTTCGCCCATGACAACGACGCCGCGCAGCCCGAAGCGCTCGATGATGGTCCGCGTCGCGCTTCCCTTGTCGCCGTAGCCGACCGGCCGCAGCTCGACGCTCATGCGGCCGCGGCGCAGGTGGATCCCGTGAACATCGGTGTCGCCAAGCGACTCCAGGATGACGGAGAGCGCCGCCGCGGGATCCGACGTGTTCCGGTAGTGGACCGTCGCCGAAGCACCCTTATGCTCGAGGATGATCCCAGGCACCGCAGGCACCGCGGCCAGGACGAGGTCCAGCCGCGCCCTGACCGATGACGCCTCCGGCGCGGCGATCGGCATGTCCGCATCTGGCTCGAGCCACTCGGTGCCGTGATTGCCAGCGATCAGCAGGCCGGGCACGCCCGTCATGCGCCGTGCGTCGAGTGGCGCGCGGCCGGTCACGACGGCGACCACCGCGAGGCGATCGACCAACGCAGACAGGGCGTCGGATGCGCCGCCGATGAGAGCGGCCGAGGCCGGGTCGGCGACCATCGGTGACAGGGTGCCGTCGAAATCGGTCAGGAGCCCGGCTGGAGCATTGGCCAGCGCTTCCGACGCCAGGGCCATGGCGCGCGCCAGCGGTGCATCGGTGCTGCGGCTAGACTCAGCCATGTGAAGCGTCTCTCCTCTTGGGCGCTCCCGATCATCCTGGGTGTGGCGGGGGTTGCTCTCATTATCGTCGGCACGCTCGACCTCGATGCGGATCCGCCCGCCAGCCTGGCACCGATCGCGACACCCAGCGAGGTAGCGGAGGCAACGACAACTCCTGCGCCGTCGGCCTCGGCCTCGGCGTCGGCATCCGGCGCTCCGAGCGCCAGCGCCGAGCCAACCGAGAGTGCCACGCCGGAGCCGTTGCCATCAGACGTCACTGCCGTGCAGCTGGAGGTGGAGTCGGTCGGCATCAATGTCGCCGTCAAACAGTCGACCAGCCAGGAGACCGATGGCTTCCCCCCGACCGACGCGGCCTACATCCTGCGGACCGGCAACCAGCCGGGGCGGAACACGAACTCGTACATATTTGCGCACGCCCTCAACACGCTCTTCAAGCCGCTCTGGAACGTGCAGATCGGCGCCGAGGTGCTGATTCAGATGTCCGACGATTCGGTGCTCCGCTACATCGTGACAGAGGTGCGTCCGAACGTTCCCTGCCCCGATCCCGACGCGACCGAGAACAACCCGCCGGATCCGCCGCTCGCGCTCCAGATTCACGACGACTGTGCCGATGGCGCGTTCTGGACGGTACCCACCGACTACGAGCGCCTCACGCTCCAGACGTCGCAGGGTTTCAACAGGAACTGGGGCGAGCTCGTGATCGTGGCAGAGCCCGCCACCTGACTCAGGCGCGTCGTCCGCGGACGAACCAGGCCGGTACGATCGCCACCAGCGTCACGCCGAGCGCGATCCCGAACACCAGCTGAAGTGCCTCCGCCGATTGGCCCTGTGACCACCGCTCGAGCAGGTCGACGAGTGCGAGCGAGGCATTGGGATCGACGCCCACGAACTCCGACCGGCTGAGATCGGTGACCAGCGCGTCACGCCGCCCCGGGTCGGCGATCAGCGCCGACAGCTCGTCGATCCGGTTCTGGCCGATGGAGGTCAGGAGTGCCAGCCCGATGCTCATCCCGATGGTGCGCGTGATCTGGATCATTGCGCTGGCCACGCCGTAGGCACCCGCGCCCGCGGCCTCGACCGCCGCCGTGGCGCGCGGTGCGACCGTCAGCCCGAAGCCGAGGCCGAAAACGCCAAGGTCACGCACGAGCCGATCCAGCTCGGTCCCGATCCCCCAGTCGAGCGCAAGCCATAGTCCGGCCGCGCTTGCCAGCACGCCCACCATCGTCACGATCCGCTCGCCAATGAAGCCGGCCAGCAGGCCGCCGATGAGGGCACCCACCGCGATGGCGAGCGTCAGCGCCGTGAGGATGAGCGACGCTTCGACATCGCTGCCGAACAGGACGCGATTGACGAATACCGGCCCACCGATGATCGCGGTCGCCAGCGCGTACCCGGTCAGGAGGCTGACGGCGTTCGCCGCGCTGAAGGCCGTGTTCGCGAAGAGGCGCAGGTCGACGATCGGTGAGCGCGAACGGAGCTCCAGCCACACGAATGCGGCAAACGCCGCCGCACCCAGCAGCAGGCCACCCAGCACCAGGGGATCGGTCCATCCATTGGCACCCGAGATGGTGACGGCACCGATCCCGGCAACCAGCGCGATGGACAGCAGCCCGGCCCCGCCAAGGTCGAGCCCTGCACGGACCCGCGGCGTCTCGATGCCGCCGGCGACGACATAGATCAGGAGCAGGGTGACGATACCGATCGGCACATTGAGGAGAAAGATCCACTGCCAGCTGGCGATGTCGAGGCCGGGAATCGGGAGGTTGAAGTTGAGGAGCACCCAGGCGCCGTATGCCGGGCCGATCGCCATGCCGATGTAGGTCGCGGCACCCTCGAGCCCCAGCGCGGCGCCTCGGGCGCGACCGCCGAACAGGTGGCTGGCCAGCGCCATCGAGAGTGGGACGAGCGCGCCGCCGCCGAAGCCCTGGATCACCCGCGAAACAATGAGCCAGGTCAACCCGTCCTCCGAGCCCGCGAAGCGCGAAATCCCTGCCCCCGCGCTGCCGATGACGAACAGGAGGAGCGCAACCACGTAGAGGCGGCGGGCTCCCCACAGGTCGGCGCCGCGCCCCGCGAGCGGCATGGCGACCACGTACGCCAGCAGGTAGGCGTTCACGATCCAGCTCACGCGTGCCAGGTCCGCCCAGCCGCCGAAGTCGGCCACGATCGACGGCAGCGCGATCGCGACGACCATCAGCTCGGCGCCGCCCAGCAGGACCCCCAGGCTCGCGAAGACGAGCGCAGCCCAGGCAGCCAGCGGATGGATCCGCAGCGTCTGATCGATCACAGGTCCGCCCGCTCCAGGGCCGCGCGCGCCACGAGTACCAGGCAAGCGGCGAACGCCAGGCTCGCCCCGCCGCCCTGGACGGCGATCGATATCGGCGCCGGCAATCGCGGGAGCTGGACGAGCGCCTCGACCGGAAGCGCGACGCGCGGGAGGGCGAACCAGGCCGCGGCGATGATGAGCGCGCTCGCGACTGCGGCACTCACGGCCGCGGAAAGCGGCCGAAGGATGGCCCCGAGCAGCAGGCCCAATGCCAGCAGAGCAAGCGATCCACACCCGATCGCGCCGAACATCGCGCCGAACGCAACCGGGTCCAGCGAGAGCGCCGCAGTCGACGCGGCGAGCCAACCCAACAGGCCGACGAGAGCCACTCCTGGGACCGAGACCGCGGCCAGAGCAACGAACCAGCCGACAAGGATCGTCCCACGCGAAATGGACCGCGTGGCGAGCCATCCGGCCCGACCCAGGACGCGATCCAGGCTGAGCGACCATGCGGA
>JBBJNX010000220.1:0-4507 GCA_037721115.1 Candidatus Limnocylindria bacterium | reverse complement strand
AAATTGAAGGCTGGACCCGTAAGCTGCTGCCGGTCCCGCTGCTGACCGCCGACGACCATGTGCCCGATACCCTGCGCGTCACCGGGAGGTCGCTCGTGGCCAGCGAGCGACCGGGCCAGAGCGTCCTCCAGAATTCATGGTCACTCCTCTGGTACGAGCGTGTCATCCGACACCTGGTCATCGACGCGCGGCGCCGGGGCACGTTCACGTTCGGGCCGATCCGGCTGACGGTGAGCGATCTCTTCGAGCGGGGCACGAACAGCGAGGATCGCGACCTGCCGGCCGAGCTGCTCGTCCGACCGCGGACCGTGCCGGTCCGTGCACCGCACACCGCGCAAGCGCCACTCGGAACAGCGAAAAGCCGTGCCAGCCTGTTTACCGATCCGTCGCGGTTCGCGGGCGTGAGGCGCTACGAGCCCGGTGACCCGATGCGTCGCATCCACTGGCGCGCCACCGCCCGTCTCGGCGAGCCGGTGAGCCGTCGCTACGAGCCGGTCCACGAGCGACAGGTCCTGCTCGCGGTCGATCTCCAGACCGTTCCGGGCCCCTACTGGCTGATGCTCTTCGACGACGACCAGGTCGAAGCCCTGTGCGTCGCGGCGGCCTCGCTCGCACGGCGCATGCTGCGCACCGATACGGCATGCGGCCTGCTCGTCGGAGCACAGCTGGCCGGAGGCCGCCGTTGGGCCTACGTGCCGCCATCAGCCGCGGCAAGCCAGCTCGGCCGTATCGAAGATGTCCTCGCGCGCGTCCAGCCGATCCTGTCGCTCCCCTTCGAGCGCCTGCTGAGCGTGGTTCCGAAGCGGCTCGCGCCCGGGGGCACCATCGTGAGCCTGGGCGCACGAGACCCCGAGCCATATACCGATCGCCTTCGGCGGCTCTCGCGCAGCGGGTACGCCGTCACACATCTGACCTTCGGACCCGACCGCGAGGTTCATCGGTCGCAGATGGCCGCCCTCGGTATCCAGGCCCGCGTCGCCGAGCTCGACCCGAACTGGAGGGAGGCCGATGCGCTCGTCCTGGCGGGCTGACCGCTTCGTCGGCTGGCTCCTGCCTGTGCTGGCGATCCTGGCCGAGGGAGCCTGGCTGACGGTCGTCTATGTCGCCGTCGAGACCGCCATCGACGGGCGGGTCCCGATCCTGGGGACGTTCGAGCTTGCGGCGGTTGCCGGACTTGCGGCCGTCGCCGTTCGACGCGGGCTGCTGCGCCCGGACGACAACCCGGTCACCTTTTTCGGCGTGCTGATCGGGATCGGCGCGGTGGGCTGGCTCTGGGATGATGGCGCGCGGTCCCTGGTGCTGGCGGGCGACCTCTCGTCCGCGATCGGGCTCCATCCCGGCGGCTGGCTGCTGCTGGTGGCCGCCATGCGCGGCGTGGGTCGGGGAGTCGAGATCGACGATAGGGCGCTCACCCGCCTCGTGCTCCTTGGCGTGCCAGGCCTCGCCATCCCGTGGATCCTCGGCCAACTTGCCGTGGGTGATCTGCGGCCGGTCTTCATCGAGCAGGCCTTCGTGGCCAGCCTGACGTTCGTCTCGGCCGGGTTCATGGCCGCCGGACTGGCTCGCCTCCAGGAGATCGGACGCGAGACCGGCGTCGACTGGCGCACGAACCGATCGTGGCTGAGCACCGTGCTGGGCGTGCTGGCCATCGTCCTTGCGATCGGGGTGCCAGCCGCCTCGCTGCTCGGTCTGCCGGTGGACACCGTGACGCGCGGGCTCATCGGCCCCGTGCTCAGCCTGATCGGATACCTCCTGCTGGCGGGCGCGTTCGTGGCGGCCATCCTGTCCGCTGCGCTCTACGAGATATTGAGCCGGCTCGGCTTCACGCTCCCCGGGCCGCTGACGCCGCAGGAGATCGGTCAGCTCCCCGAGATCCGCGAATACACGATCGAGCAGCTCCAGGGACCGATCATGACCGTCGTTATCCTCTGGGCCGGCATCCTGCTTCTCGCCGTGATCGTGCTCCGGACCTGGGTCCGCAGGCGTGCCCACGGGCGACCGCGGGGCGGCGGTGACGAGCGGTCGTTCAGCATTCCGCAGGGCGCCTTCCGGATGGAAATGCCTCGGTTGAGCCGAGCCCCACGACGCCGTTGGAGGGGGACGCCGACGGACGCGGTGAGCGCCTATCTCGCAGCGCTGGATCACCTGGCGCGGCATGATCCCGCGCGCACCCGCCGCGAAACCGAGTCGCCACACGACCATGCCACTCGGATCGGCCTCTCAGACATCGGTATCCTGCAGGCCGATTACGCGCTGGCCCGCTATGGCGGCCGACGCCTGAGCGATGCCGAGCATCGTCGAGCGATCGGCCGATGGCGCCGTCTCCGTGACCGTCTTCGCCGAGACGCATGAGCCTCGCTGCACCGAGGAAAATCGGACCCTGCGCGAGCTTCAAGCGCGAGTCCCTCGATAAATCGAGACGCAACGACCCTAGACTGGTACCGATGAAAATTGCCCATGTCCGGGAGCAGGTTGCTCCCGCCGGTGCCCCGTGGCGGCTCGCCGCGGCCCTGGACGCCGATGGCACCCGCTGGCTCGACCTCGAGGAGGCTCGCCGCGCGCTCGTCGCAGCGGAACCCGCCCGCGCCCACAACAGCACTCTCTTTCGCCAGCGCATCACGACGCTCGACGCGCATCTGGCGGGCGGGTTGCGAGTGGACGCGCTGGCCGACCTGCTGGAGGCAGATGCCCAAGAGGAACTGGAGGCATCGGTCCTGCACTTCGGTCCGCCAATCCTGTCGCCGCCCAGCTTTCGCGACTTCTACGCCTTCGAGCGTCATGTCGGGACGATGTGGAAACGGCGCGACATGGAGATTCCCGAGGCGTGGTACCGGCTGCCGATCTTCTACTTCAGCAACGTGTCGGAGATCCGTGGACCCGGCGATGCGGTGTACGCGCCTCGCGGGTCGCAGGAGCTGGACTACGAGCTGGAGGTGGCCGCGCTCATCGACACGCCGGTCCGCGACCTCGACGCCGCGCGCGGCGAAGAGGCGATCGGCGGCTACATGATTCTCAACGACTGGAGCGCGCGCGATCTCCAGCGCGACGAATCGACGGTCAGGCTGGGGCCGGCGAAGGGCAAGGATTTCGCCACCTCCATCGGTCCGTGGCTGGTCACCCCGGACGAGCTGGCCGATGCGCGCAGGAACAAGGGCTACGACCTTGCGATGACCGCCAGCGTCAACGGCGACGAGCTGTCGCGCGGCAGCTGGTCCGCTCCGCAATTCTCCTTCGGCGAGATGGTCGAGCGAGCCTCCGCGGACGTCCGCCTGCGACCCGGGGATCTCCTTGGATCGGGGACGGTGGGCACCGGGTGTCTGCTCGAGATCCGGGACGAAATTCTGAAGCGCTACCTGGAACCCGGTGACACCGTGACGCTCGCAATCGAACGCCTTGGCGAGCTGACGGCACCCGTCGTGCAACGGCCAGCTGCATGAGCGCAGCCGTCGAAGCCCTCCTCGCCCGCCTGGCCGATGCGGAACGTCGGCTGGTCGAGCACGCCGCTACCCCCGTCCCCGAGCGCCTCACAGAGCCGGATCCCGGCGCGGACGAACGATGGGAAGCCGGACAGGTCTGGGCCCACATCGCCGAGTTCCCGGACTACTGGCTTGCGCAGGCCCAGCGCGTGGTCGCCCTGCCCACGCATGAGCCGGTGCCGTTCGGTCGGGTGAAGACGGACGTGGGACGCCTCGAGGCAATCGAGCGCGATCGCCACACCGATCCCGTCGCATTGCTGCAACGAGTCCGAACGTCGCTTGCCGATGTCAGCGACGCCGCGCGCGCCCTTCCGCCCGAAGCCTGGACGCGGCGGGGCCAACACCCGACCATCGGCGAGATGACCGTCGAACGGCTCTTTGAGCGTTTCATCGTGGGGCACCTCGAGGAACACGCCGACCAGCTCGATGCTCTCGTGCACCCGCCTGAGAAATAAGCGGCACAGCTGGCCGCCAATCAGGTTGGCGCTGCGACCGGCCAGCGGACCGATTCGCCCGATACTCGGGCGCTATGCCAAGCGCGGTGACCATTCGACCGAGGAATCGTCACCCATCAGGCCCAGGTCGTGACCTTAGCGCCCGTCGTGGCCTGCCGCGACGCCGATGCCTTCGCCGTCCTCGCGGAGCGACATCTCCGCGTCCCGCTCATCGGACATCGCCGTATTGGTGGCGGCGATGAGACGATGGATCTGATCATCGATGATCGCGCAGCGATCAGCCGGCACGATCGAGGCCAGGTCGGTAAGCGCGGCCATGAGCCGCCGCGAAACCTGCGGAGACCCCGCCCCGGCCATGCGGATCTCGTCAAACGCCAGATGGACGTACGCCTCCCAACTCATGGTCGGGATCGTGAGCCTGACCTCGCCGGCGTCGTCGTGGTAGCGTCCGTCCGGGAAGGGCCGTCGCGCCAATTGGCGGAGGATGTCGTGCAGGCGATCGATGGCCTGGACCGCCGTCGTCGGGTCCTGGAACGGCGAGTCCGCCAACGAACGCTCCGCAATATCGACCAGTAG
>JBBJNX010000219.1:0-4511 GCA_037721115.1 Candidatus Limnocylindria bacterium | reverse complement strand
CGCCATGACCACGCGTACCAGGTAATCAGCAGCATCGCGATGACCTCCATGGCGACGAAGAAGATGTAGTGCAGTGAGAACGAGCCGCCGAAGATCACGAACGCGGCCGTGATCGCGACCGCACCGAGGTTGGCGAGGCGATTCGGTCGATGCGGCAACACTCGCGACAGGAAGATCATCGCAATCGGGATCTCCAGGAACACGGCGGCGATCAGCAGGAATTCGAAGGTGATCTGAACCTCGCCGGCGAAGCCCGTCATCACCTCTGCCAGGAACCCGGGCTGAATGAACGACAGGATGTCCGCTGCGAGGATGTTGAACATCACGACCACCCAGAGGGTCGAGATTCTTACTCTCCGATCGGTCTCGTTGACTGGTTGCATGGGTCTCCTTCGGATTGGTATACTTACGGTGTAAATGTACGGCGTACGTTAGACGTACGCCGTAAGTATGTCAAGCCCAACGGACGGTTCAGTTCGACGCACGGGGGAGGAGGACGGCGATGGCCAGAGGAGCCGACCGGAGCGAAGAGCAGCCGCGCGTTCCGCTGAGCAGAGATCGGGTCCTGCGTGCGGCCATCGACCTCGCGGATCTCGAGGGTATCGAGTCGCTCTCGATGCGCAAGCTCGGCCAGGAGCTCGGGGTGGAGGCAATGTCGCTCTACAACCACGTGGCCAACAAGGACGACCTCCTGCTCGGCATCGCCGACATCGTGGGGAGCGAGATCCATCTGCCGTCGACCGGCACCGACTGGAGGACGGCGATGCGCCGGCGGGCGATCTCAGCCCGCGACGTGTTCTCACGCCACCCCTGGGTATCCAGCCTGCTGGAGGCTCGGATCGACCCGCCGGTTCCCGCGACGCTGCGTCAGCACAACGCGGTGATCGGAAGCCTCCGGGCAGGGGGCTTCTCGCTCGGCGCTGCCGCACACGCGTTCTCGGTCCTGGATTGCTACATCTACGGCTGGGCGGGCCAGGAGGTGACCCTGCCCTTCGACACCCCGGACGAGGTTGGAGGGCTGGCCGGGGCCAGCCTGGCGCAGCTCCCAGGCGACGAATACCCGCACATCGTGGAGATGATCACGGAGCACATCCTGAAGCCCGGATACTCCTACGCGGACGAGTTCGAGTTCGGGCTGGATCTGATTCTCGACGCCCTCGAGGGTCTGCGGGACACCCCTCGTGCGGAGGCCGGCAGTGCGTGACGCCCGCTACCTCGACGTGCTGCCGCTTCCTGGCGGCGGCCACCGCATCTGGTACGAGGCGCGCCTGCCCAATGAGAGCCACGAGCTGCGCACCGAGCTCATCGACAAACCGATGCGGGGGACTGCACCCTCCCGGGCGGTGGTCTCTAACCGACGGTGACAGGTGGTGGAACTGCCACCCCTTATATGGTAACGTGGGTGGCATGGAGAAGACGACCGTCTATCTGCCGGATGGCCTAAAGCGGGCGCTGCGACGCGCGGCTCGCGCCACCGGGAGAAGCGAAGCGGAGCTCATTCGCGAGGGAGTCGGTCTCGTGACCGGGACGCATCGGATCGCCGAGCCGCGGTTGCCGCTCTTCGAGAGCGGTCAGGCGGACCTTGCCGAGCGCGTCGATGAGCTCCTGAGCGGCTTCGGCGTACGGTGATCATCCTCGATACGAGCGGCCTGCTGGCGGCGATCGACGCGAGCCAGCGACAGCATGCCGCTGCCGTGGCGGCATTACAGGCCGCACCTCCGCCGTGGCTCCTCTCGCCATTCGTGCTCGCGGAGCTGGACTACCTGCTCGCGACGCGTGTCGGGCTCCCCGCGGAGCGCGCTCTCCTTGCGGAGGTTGGACGCAGCGTCTACCGCCTGGAAACCTTCGATGCCGATGACGTGGCCGTGGCGGAACGCGTCATCGGCCGTCATGCCGACCTCAACATTGGCCTCGCCGACGCGTCGCTAGTCGTGCTCGCAAACCGGTACGGGGTGCGAAATCTGCTCAGCCTGGACGAGCGGCACTTCCGCACGATTCGTGGCCCTGGCGGTCGGCCTTTCCGCCTGCTTCCGGCAGATGCCTGAGCAGGCCACCTTCAATCTGGGCAGCGCTTTAGCGCCCATCATCGGCGAGCACATCCTGAGGATCCTCAGGATGTGAGGTCCCGGTCCTCCATTTCCCACGCGTGATCCATGACGTGGTGCGCGGTGCGGCGGATGAGGAATTGGATCGGCCAGGTGCGCGCCGGTTTGCCCTCGGCGTTGAAGGCGCGGATTGCGCCGAGGTATGCCTGCCGATGCGTCGCGAGGCCTTCCGGGGTGAGCACAACGCCGAGCTCGGTGCGCACGCCGACCTTGCGAGACCAGTTCTCGGGTTCGGTGCCGTACGTGTGGCGGATGATCGAGTCGCGATTGCGCCCACCGCCACGGGGTTGCGGGCGCAGCTCTGCAGAGACTCGTGACGCCGACGTCGTCGAAATACGCCCAGCACGCGCGCAACAGGTCAAACCGCCGATCCAGGTCGGCCGGTGACAGCACCTCGCGCTCTGTCTCCGACGGCACGTGGGCGATGCCCCAGAAGTCGGTCGAGCCCGTGCCGGGTACTCGCTCGCTCACCTCGACGGTGCGCGCCCTATTGAACGCGTTCGCCATACCCGCACGCTCGGCGATGCCGGGGTAGCGCGGCAGATACGACGACAGCTTGGCCAGCGCATCGTCCTCCGATTTGCCCCAGCGATCGAGGCCGGGCCAGTCCATGGCACCCGCCACGACCCTGCGCTTTATGCCGATCTCGAGGGTCACTCGCAGGTCTTTGGTCACGCGGGAAGCCTAGCGGGGTAGCATCGGTCCATGGGCCGACTGACTGCCGCCGATGGGTCGCGACCGGCGACCGTGGGCGACATTCACGAGATCGCGCGTGTGCTGCCGGGCGTGACGCTGGCCGACGGTGGCCCAACGGTCTACCAGGTCAGCCGCCGCAGCTTCCTGTTCTTCCGCAACCCGCGCCCGGACGCGGTCGACCCCGACACCGGCGAGCGATACACCGACATCATCGTCATGTGGGTGGAATCGCAGCTCGAGAAGGAAGCCATCCTGGCCGATACATCCCTGCCGTTCTTCACGACGCCGCACTTCGGCGGCCATCCGTCGGTGCTGATCCGCGGTTCGAGGATCAGTGAGCTGAGCCGAGACGACCTGGCCGGGTTCGTCGAGGGTGCGTGGTTGTCGCGTGCCGCTCCACGCGCCGTCGCCAGGTGGACGAAGGAACGCGACATGCCGGACAGGCCCGGATGAGCTGCCGGCGGATCAGCCGCTCTTGAGGCCAGCCAGGCGGGCGTCGACCTCGGCCTCCGTATCGGCATCTTCGAGCGACGCGAACTCATCTTCGAGCGACGATGCCGCAACTTCGGACATGCCGCGGGCCATGGCCTCCTCTCGCCGGACGCGCTCCTCGAAGCGATTCAGCTCCGACGTCGGGTCCATGACCGATACGTCGCGCACCGCTTCCTGGACCTGGCGCTGGGCAGATGCCATCTTCGCGCGGCTCACGAGCTCGTCGCGCTTCTGCACCAGCTCCTCGCGCTTCAGGCGCAGCTTGTTCAGGCCGTCCTTCAGCTGCTCGGTCAGCCCGGTCTGCTGTTCGATCTGCGTCTGGAAGGTGGTCACCTGCTGCTCGAAGCTGATCTGCCGTCGGATCGCGATCTTGGCGAGCTCGGTGAACCGGTCCGCCTCCACCGTGTTACCGGCAGCGCGCGTCTCATCGGCCTTGCGTGACGCGGCGCGTGCCTTGTCGCCCCACTCGGTCTGCGCCTGCTGCGCCTCGCGGTGGTCATCCTCCAGCAGCCGCAGGTTGCCCACAGTCTGTGCGACGGCTTCCTCCGCCTCGGCGATGTTGTTCGTGAAGTCACGCACGAGCTGGTCGAGCATCTTCTCCGGATCCTCGGCGCTGTCGAGCATGGTGTTGATGTTTGCGCGAACCAGCTGTCCGATCCGCCCCAGGATGGTCGCCTGAGCCATTGGTTTCCTCCAGTGCACTTCCCGACGAGCCGATCGGCCGCCGGATTGATTGTCGCCTACCAGCCTCCGCCCCGTGATCGGCCGCCGCCGCCGCCGCCGCCGCCTCCGAAGCCGCCCCCGAAGCTGCGGCCGCCGCCCCCCAGGCCGCCTCCGCCGCCAAATCCTCCGCCGCCAAATCCTCCGCCTCCGAAGCCACCGAACCCACCACCCCCGCGTCGGCCGCCGCCGGAAAGGATGGAGCCGATGATGCCGCCGATGATCGCCCCGCCCACGTCACCGCCCCAGTTGGCGTCGCGCCCGGTGGGGAATGGCTGACCGCCGATCACTACCGTTCCGCCGCGGCCGCGACCGACCGTGACGTCGAAGTCGTTCCGCGCGCGCTCGTAGGCTGCGTCGGCCAGCTCGGTAGCGCGCCGCGCATCGGCGAGTGCCGCGCGCGGGTCGTCATCACGCAGCATGCGTGCTCGCTCCAGAGCGGCATCCGCCTCCGAGAGTGCCGTGCGCGCGCGACGACCGATACCGTGGTGACGGCCG
>JBBJNX010000218.1:0-4522 GCA_037721115.1 Candidatus Limnocylindria bacterium | reverse complement strand
GACTCCCAGCGAGGTGAGCCCTGCCGCGGTGAAGCCTGCCGCCACGGCGCCCGTGACGAACGCGAGGGCCATCAGCCCGCGACCTCCGCGATCGCCAGGTTGCGCTTGCCGCGGCGCAGGAGCAGCCATCGTCCGGCGAGCAGGTCAGATGCATTCGGAACCGCGGCCGAATCGGTGACCCGCACATTGTTGACGTAGCCACCACCCTCGCCGAGCACCCGCCGTGCCGCTCCACGACTCGCCGAGAGTCCGGACTGCACGAACAGATCGAGCACCGGCGGCAGCGTACTGCCACCGGCCAGGCTTGCCCGCGGCAGGTCGGCGAAGGCAACCTCCAGCGTGGCGGCGTCGATGCCGTGCAGGTCGCCACCACCGAAGAGTGCCTCGGAGGCCGCGATGGAGGTTCGGGTCGCATCGGCGCCGTGGACCAGGTCGGTCACCTCGGCGGCCAAGCCGCGTTGGGCCGAACGCGACTCCGGACGTGACGCCACATCCGCCTCGAGCGCCTCGATCTCTTCGTGCGAACGAACGCTGAAGACGCGCAGGTACGTACCGACGACGGCATCATCGGCGTTGAGGAACCACTGGTAGAACGCGAACGGCGAAGTGCGCTGCGGGTCGAGCCAGAGTGTCGAGCCCTCGCTCTTACCGAACTTTTGGCCGTCGGGACGGGTGATGAGCGGCGTCGCGAGCGCGTGCGTAGTCACCCCCTCAACACGGCGGATCAGATCCACGCCTGCGGTCAGGTTGCCCCACTGGTCGCTGCCGCCGAGCTGGAGGGTGCAGCCATGCCGCCGATACAGCTCCAGAAAGTCGACCGCCTGCATCACCTGGTAGCTGAACTCGGTGTAGCTGATGCCGCCCGCCTCGAGCCGCGCACTTACCGACTCTTTCGCGAGCATGCGGCTGACGCTGAAATGCTTGCCGATATCGCGCAGCCAGTCGATCGCCGACATCTGCGCCGTCCAGTCGAGGTTGTTCACGATGAGAGCGGCATTCGAGCCCTCGAAATCCAGGTAACGCTCCACCTGCGACCGGATGCCCTCCACCCAGCCGGCGATGACATCCGGATCGTTGAGCGTTCGCTCGCTGGTCCGCCCGCTCGGGTCCCCGACCAGACCGGTCGCGCCGCCGACCAGACCGATCGGGCGGTGTCCGGCCAGTTGGAGCCGCCGCATGGTGACCAACAGAACCAGGTTGCCGAAGTGGAGGCTCGGCGCGGTCGGGTCGAACCCACCGTAATAAGTCACGGGAGCCGCGACCATGGCGGCGCGAAGAGCGTCGAGATCGGTCCTGTCCGCGACCATACGACGCCATTCAAGGTCGTCAAGCACGGAGATCCGCGCGGCATTCGTCTCCATCGGGACGATGAGTATACGCATCGAACATCCGTGCTACCCTGCCGCCCGATGACCCGACGAGCACCGCCGCCGGGCCGGCGGCCCGCCCCGCGCCGCGGGTCCGCGAGCGCATCCCCGCGCCGAAGACCCGGCCCCACCGCGGTCCCACGGCTCATCCTGAGCGTATTCGGGCTGCTGGCGATCGGGGTGTTTGCACTCATCCTGAACGTCTATAGCTCGTTCACGAGCGGCCTGCCCGATGTGGCCGACATCGAGACCTTCGACCTCGTCGAGGGCTCGAGCGTCATCTCGGCCGATGGAACGGAGCTCGCGACCTTCGCCGTGGAGGATCGCCGCGAGATCAGCTTCGAGGAGATGCCCGAGCTGATGGTCAAGGCACAGGTGGCGGCGGAGGATCAGACGTTTTGGACAAACCCCTGCGTCGACTTCCGCAGCATCGTGCGGGCCGTCCTCCAGAATTTCCAGGCCGGCCAGACGGTCTCTGGCGCATCGACCATCTGTCAGCAGCTCGTGCGTATGCGCCTCTTCGACGCCGAACTGATGGCCGATCCTGAACGCCAGGTCGAGCGCAAGATCAAGGAGGCAATTCTCGCCCTCCGCCTCGACGACCGCTACCCCGGAATCGAAGGCAAGCAGCGGATCATCGAGATGTACCTCAACCAGGTCTACTACGGCAACAACGCGTACGGGATCTGGGCCGCGGCCAATGCCTATTTCGGCAAGGATCTGACCTCCGACGGGTCCGAGCACCAGCTGACGATCAGTGAAGCCGCGATGCTCGCCAGCCTGGTGCGCGCGCCATCGCGTCTCGATCCATCCACGGAGGCGGTCGAGCAGCAGATCGAAGGCTCGACCAGGTACGTCGTGCCCGAGAATGCCCAGGCCATCACGTCCCGCAACATCGTCCTCAACCAGATGCTCGAATCCGAATTCGTGACCCAGGCAGAATACGACGCCGCGATCGCCGAGCAGGTGTTCCTCGCGCCGCCCGACGACAATACGTACCTCGCGCCGCATTTCGTGTACGCCGTCCGCCGCGAGGCCGGACAGCTACTGGATGGCGAAGGGGCACTCGACATCGATGGGCTGCGGATCATCACGACGCTCGATTACGAGGGCTACCAGGCGACCGCCGAGAAGTGGGCGCAGGTCGCCTACGACATGGACCGGCTGACCGACGAGGAACTCGTCACGAAGTACGGCGATGCGGCGGCCGGCGAAAACGGTTGGATCAGGCAGCTCCAGGGTCGCAACATCAACAACGACGCCATGGCGACCGTCAATTATCGGACCGGCGCGGTGCTCGCCTATGTCGGCAGTGCCAGCTTCTTCGGCGAATCGACGCCGGAGCACCAGGCGAACTTCGACGTGATCGGACAGGCCTATCGCCAGTCCGGGTCTGCCTACAAGCCGATCACCTACGCCGCCGGCTTCGAATCGGGCGTCATCACCCCATCGACCATGTTCATGGACGTCGAGGGCGAGATCGTGGATGGCTACAGCGTCCCGAACGCGGATAACCGCGAGCGTGGTCCCGTCCGCGTGCGGGATGCGTTGAAATACTCGCTCAACATCCCGGTCGTCAAGGCGCAGCAGCTCATCGGCACCGATGCCGTGGTGAACCTGGGCGAGCGGCTTGGTCTCGACTGGGACCCGCGACAGGAGGACATGGTCGCGGTCCCGTCGCTGACGCTGGGCACCATCGGGGTGCATTTCCTCGACCTTGTGGGAGCGTACGGCGGGATCGCGAACGGTGGCCAGTTTCACCCGCCGTATCTCATTGAGCGCATCGAGGACGTGCGCGGCAACGTCATCTACAACCACGCCACCGACGCGGAGGATCCGGAGCAGGTCCTGTCGGCCGCATCGGCGCATCTCGTAACCGACATCCTCGCCGATAACACCGACCCGGCGACCAATCCCTTGTGGGGGCCACGCTTCCAGCTCCAGTCCGATGCCGGTCGGCGGCCGGCGACGCTGAAGACCGGGACCACCAACGACTTCAAGGATCTCCAGGCGATCGGCTACCTGGCGCCCGACCCCGACCCCGAGGTGAGCGATGGCGCCATCGTGACGGGCGTATGGGTTGGGAACAGCGATTTTTCCGCCATCGAGGATGTGTTCGCCGCGGACGGGCCTACGTTCATCTGGCACGATTACATGGCCGAGGTCGCCGCGCTCAACGATCTGCCCGTGCACGATTTCGCGCGGCCGGAGGGAGTCGCGGAGGTCACCGTCGACGCGATCAGCGGCATGCTGCCAGGTGAGCACACCGAGACGACCATGGCCGAACTCTTCCGGGCCGATCGTCAGCCAACCGAGCGGGACACGCTGCATCGTGAGCTGCGAATCGAGGCGGAGACCGGCAAGATATGGCAGAGCGGATGTGGCGACTTCGCCACAGTCGCGCCGTCGGGCTCGCCGGATTCGTCAGACGCGCCGCCGCCGCGCGAAGCCGAGGAGCATGTGTACCTCGACCTGGCCGGGTGGGAGGAGGACCGACCCACGTGGGAGGACGTAAATCTCGCCTGGATCGAGGAGTGGACCGATCGCGACTCCGAGCTGAATACAACCGTCCGCTCGCCGTACCCTGGACCGATCGACGCCCCGTTGGCCCCGACCGAAGAGTGCACACCGGGCGAGATTCCGACCTCGACGCCGACGCCCTCACCGACCCAGTCACCAACGCCAACGCCGTCGCCAACGCCAACGCCGACGCCGACGCCGACGCCGATTCCGACGCCGACCCCGACATCGAGGCCGTCCCCTACTCTGAGGCCAACGCCGATCGTTCCCACGCCGACTCCGATCGTCCCGACGCCGACTCCGACTCCGACGCCGATCGTCCCCACGCCGACTCCGACGCCGACGCCCGATCCGGCGCAGGCCCCCTAGAGCTCCGCGATCGTCGCGCCGTCACCGCCCTCGTCGCGACGCCCGCTGCGCACACTTCGGACCTGTGGGTGTTGAGCCAGCACTTCACGCACCGCGCGTCGCAACGCCCCGGTCCCCATGCCGTGCACGATGACGACGCTGTCGAGTCCGGCGAGGAGGGCATCGTTGAGGTGGCCATGCAGGCGTTCCAGGGCGGCCTCGACCCGCTCGCCATGCAGATCCAATGTCGGCGACACGCGCTCAGCCGCGCGGCGGCGCATCTCCTC
>JBBJNX010000006.1:0-16225 GCA_037721115.1 Candidatus Limnocylindria bacterium | reverse complement strand
GGCAGCGCCCTGCACTCGCGCGATCACCGGCACAGGACAGGCGTTGATGGCCGTGAACATGGCCTGCATGGCGGCGGCGCCACGCTCGTTCTCCTCGAGCGACAGACCGATGGCGCTTCGCATCCATTCCACATCGGCACCGGCACAGAACGTCGCTCCCTCGCCGGCCAGCACCACGCCGCGCAGGGCATCGGGAGGTTCCGCCGAGAGCTGCTTGAACGCTTGACGGAGCTCGCCGATCAGCGCGGCGTTGAACGCGTTGCGCACCTCCGGGCGGGTGAGGGTCACGTGAGCGAATGGCCCGTCCCGCTCGATGCGCAGGAGCGCGCTCATCGTCCACGGCCTCGTCGGTGGAACGGCTCGGCGATGGCGCTCACCTGGGTGAGCAATGGCTCCTCAAGCCAGACGACCTCGGTGCCATCCGGGACATCGACGGTTGCCTGCGCGCCCTGTGCACCGACCAGGCCCAGCATGAGCCGCGGCCGTTCGTCCGGGCCATCGGTCTCGACGAGGTAGGCCGCCTCGACGGCGGTGTCGCGCAGTGCCGCACCGAGCGCTTCCTCGAGTTCGCGGGTGTCGTGACCGGGCAGTCGGAGGCGAATCGAGGAGCGCGCCGTGGGCTCGAAGAGTTGCCCACGGTCGCCGGGCAGATGGCCCCTGGCAAGCGACGCCAATTCATCGGTGTCAAAGCGGTAGGGCACCGGACCGGCCGGATCCATGATCGCCGGCATGCCGGCCGACGCAAGGTTGGCAATGGCGATGCGCGCCGGGAGCGGAAGATTGCCGGTGTGTGCCGGGGCCCAGGCGGCCAGGGCGCCGATCGAGCCGAAGACGACGCCGACCGGTGTGCCATCTCCCTCGCGCGCCAGCATGACGCTGATCTCCACCTGCTCGTTGTCATCGACGGCCGATGCGAGCGCCTCTTTCGCCTCAGCCCCGTGCTCCGGTGGAACCGGCAGCAGCAGCGTCCCGCTCATGAGCGTGCGGTAGAAGGCATCGAGCACTCGGGCGTCCGCGCCTCGTTCCTCCGCCTCGCGGGCGGCGAGCATCGCTTCAAACAGGTTCGCCGCGCTCGTTTCCAGCGACCCGGACGGGGTGCTCCGATCGTGCGAATTGAGCGCGGGTCGATCGATCTGGTTCATGTCCGGTGAGCCTAACGGATGCTGGTAGCATCGTTGCCATGATCCGAGGCATCGATCACCTCGTCATCGCATGTGCCGATCCCGCGGCGGCAGCAACCGAGCTCGAGTCCGCCCTCGGCCTGGCGGTCGGTGGTGGCGGCCGGCACGATGGCTTGAGAACCTTCAATCGCATCGTGTGGTTGGCCGACGGCAGCTACCTCGAGCTGATCGGGGACGCAGTACCCTTTCTGATCCAGCACGCCTACGTCGGCGCGGAATGGGGCCATGCGGCGCTGGCCGAGCGCGCGACCTTTCGCCACCCGCTCGGCTCTCCGGTCATCCTGACGCGGCTCGACCTCGCCACCGGCGACCCGCCATCGGTCGCGGCCACCATCCACGAGCGGCTCGAGATCGATTTCTGGGCGGTCGCGGACCTGGCCGTCGCCGACATCGGGCTGCATGTAATCCGGCTGGTGCCGCGGCGCGAGATGGCAGTGCCGGCGGTCGTCACCCTGGCCGCGGAGGTGGATTCGGCGCGCACCGTGGAACTGCTCGGCCTGCGGTTCAACATTGAGCGTGCCGAGCTGCCGGTCTCGGCCGCGTCCGTCGACGGCTAACGCGCGCTCGTGGCGCGCAGGCCGACCCGGTCCAGCTCCGCCTCCGCAAGGCGCTCGTGACGCCCGGCGAGCCAGTCGCCGAAGGGATCCGGCGTGAACTCGAGAAGCTCGTCGTCTTCGAGTCGGTGAAGGGCGCGAGAGGCGAGGAGCGTCTCGATTTCGGTCGCGAGGATCAGCTTTCGGCTCGTCGGCCGCGAACCGTGGATCGCCGTGGCCGCAGCGTTGAGGCGGCGCCACTTCGCCAGACGCCATGGCAGGTAGCGGTTGAGCCATGGCACCACCGCGGTGGCGACGAGCAGCAGGCCAAGGAGGGCGGAGATGACCAGCAGGAGCCGTTCGAGATCGGTCCCGAAGGTGATCAGTGGATCCCCGGCTCCAGCGAGGGCCCCGCGTACGCCGGAAGCCGCCCCCTCGCCGATCAGCGGCAACCCCTCGAGCGCGGATCCAATCGTCTCCCCTGCGCTCGTGATGCCGGCACCTCCTTCTCGCACCAGGCGCCCGGCGCCCGCCAGGTTGGCCAAAAAAGCATAGAGCCGGATGCCGAGGGTGAGCCAGATCGTCAGCCACAACAGCGTGAGGACATCGGCGCCGATCTCCCGAGCCCGTGATCCGGGACGCTCGCTCCAGATGTGCATGCCAGGCCTCCCGGGGCTGACGCCTTGGGCTACGGACGCTGGTGGTTTTGCCGAGCCGGGTCGCTGACGGCGTCCCGCTCCCGGTTCGGAGGCGGTTGATCGGGGACACCGACGCTGGCAGCTTCGGACCGGCGGTTCATCCCGAAGAGCACGAGAGCCGCCCCGATGACCGCCACCGCGATCCCGGCGTACGGCTGGTAGTCGTCGACCAGCTCCATCAGCGTGAACTGGTAGTTCAGCATCGGCAGGAGCAGAGATCCGGCGCCCATGATGATGAGAAATATTCCCAAACCGACCATGTGATGTGCCTCCGTTCGCCTGCAGGCTCACTCGGCGCGAGCCCGGCCCACGCGCGGAGAGTCTACTCAGTCGTGTGATCAAGCCGCTCGGCAACCTGGCGTTCCATCACGCCTGCCAATCCGGATGGCCATATCGATCCGTCACATGCGATACAGGCTGAATCCAGGCTCCGGGATCGGCGCATTCAATGCCGCGCTGATGCCCATCGCCAGCACTCGTCGCGTGTCGATTGGATCGATCACCCCGTCGTCCCAGAGCCGCGCGGTGGAGTGATACGGGGAGCCTTCGAGCTCATACTTCCCCAAGATCGGCGCCTCGAATGCGTCGCGCTCCGCATCGGTCTGGAAATTCCCCCGGACGGTCGACAGCACCCGAGCGGCCTGCGTGCCACCCATGACCGAGATCCTCGCATTTGGCCACATCCACAGCTCACGGGGGGAATACGCACGCCCGGCCATGCCGTAGTTTCCTGCACCGAATGACCCGCCGATGATGACCGTGAACTTCGGCACGTTGGTGGTCGACACCGCGGTCACCAGCTTGGCGCCGTCGCGGGCGATTCCGCCGGCCTCGTACTCCCGACCGACCATGAAGCCCGTGATGTTCTGGAGAAAGATGAGCGGGATGCGTCGCTGGCTGGCGAGCTCGACGAAGTGCGCGCCTTTGAGCGCGGATTCGCTGAACAGGATGCCGTTGTTCGCGATGATTCCCACCGGATGGCCATGGATCCTGGCAAACCCGGTGACGAGGGTGGTGCCGTAGCGCTCCTTGAATCCGTGGAAGTCCGATCCGTCGACCAGGCGCGCGATCACCTCGCGCACGTCGTAGCCCTGCCGAGCGTCTGCTGGAATGACGCCGTACAGCTCACCAGGATTGACCGATGGCTCGCGCGGCTCGCCGACCTCCCATGGCGGCTCCGGCTTGCGCCACGCAAGGTTCCGCACGATTTCGCGGCCGATGGCGAGGGCGTGCTCGTCGTTCAGCGCGTAATGGTCGGCAACCCCTGACTGGGTGGTGTGAACCTCGGCGCCGCCGAGCTCTTCGGCGGTCACCACCTCGCCGGTCGCGGCCTGTACCAGCGGCGGACCGCCCAGAAAGATGGTGCCGGTGCCTTTCACGATGACCGTCTCGTCGGACATGGCGGGGACGTATGCGCCGCCGGCCGTGCAGGAGCCCATGACCAGGGCGACCTGCGGGATGCGCCGTGACGACAGGTGGGCCTGGTTATAGAAGATGCGTCCGAAATGGTCGCGGTCGGGAAAGACCTCGTCCTGGAGCGGCAGGAATGCGCCTCCGGAGTCCACCAGGTACAGGCACGGCAGCCGGTTCTCCAGCGCGATCTCCTGGGCTCTCAGATGCTTCTTCACGGTCATCGGGTAGTACGTGCCGCCTTTGACCGTCGCGTCGTTGGCAACGAGCACGCATTCGATGCCCTCCACCTGCCCGATGCCGGTCACGATTCCCGCGCCCGGTGCTTCGTCGTCATACAGGCCGTTGGCCGCGTGCGCGCTCAGCTCCAGGAATGCGCTGCCGGGATCGATGAGCCGATCGATCCGTTCGCGCACAGGCAGCTTTCCACGCTCACGGTGCCGGGCGATGGAACGATCGTCGCCTCCGGCGCCGCTCCGCGTCAGCGCATCGGTTCGTACTCGAAGGTCCTCGACCAGAGCGCGCATGGCATCGGCGTTGAGCCGCGTCGCTGGCGCGTCAGGATCAATCGAGGTGCGGAGCATGGCCATCTCGGTCGATTATGGCCGTGCTGCGACGCTTCATGCGCGCCGCCATGCGGGAAAGAGGCGGTCGCCCCGGACGTTGACCCAGAGCAACGCAGGCTCGTCCGGCATCGGTTGATTTGCGCTGGCCATCGCCGCCATCCATGCGGAGCCGCTGCCAGGAAAGCGAGCATTGAACACAGTCGCTTGGTCGATGATGAGCTTGCGGTTGCGCCTCGTGGCCCGCGCGCTCGAGGCCGCTGTCGCACGGGCACGGGCCCCACGGGCCTCGCTGGTCCGCTGTCCCGCGGGCGCTGGGCCACGCTGGTCCGAAGCCTCGGATCCTTTACGCGAGGCTGACGAGCGGGACGATCCGGGCGACGTGGGAGGAGTTGACGATGACCACGCTGACGACGTGCTCGAACGTGGCCTGGCCGTTGTGCAGGATGTAGGCATCGGTGAGTGGCACGAATGGTTGTGCGCGAAGGAGGTGCGGGCCGATCTCGACGCCGGGATGGAGGTGGACGTTGCCGGTGACGTTGAACGGGCCGGCGATCACCGCGGCTCGTCGCAGGCGGCGATGCAGACGCAGTTGTCGGCTGGCGCGCCACTCGGGCGGCATGGCCAGGATGACCTGAGCCGTCGGCAGCGATTCCCACTCGCCGCTGTCTCCGGGAAGCGCGGCGTCCGTGGAGGGCAACGTGGTGTCGTCGAGGGGACCGGGGCTCGGACGCCAGAGACGAAGCTCGACCTGGGTGCTCAACAGGTCGGTCACGCGCTGACCCTGCGGCGCGATCCAGCCGACGATCCTGGAATCGGCCGTGTAGATCTCGATGGGCGCCAGCTCGGGGGCAATCGCCAGAGCCGCGCTGCCCTGCGTGGCCAGCGGGCCCGCGGTGCGGCGCCAGTTCCAGAACGTCACGTTGTCTCCTGATCCGAATCGGCCCAGCGAGCACGAGCGGGCCTGTCACGAACGGTACGCGTTCGAGGGCCGGTCCCCAACGGGTCGAAAGTCCTAAGCGAAGGCCCCGAAGGGCATCGCAATCGCTATCGTGCGCCGATGATCGAGTTCGACGACTTCACGCGCATCGACATGCGAATCGGCCGGATCGTTGACGCGCGCCCGTTTCCGGCTGCACGCAAGCCGTCCTACCAGCTTCGGATCGATTTTGGCGCCGAGATCGGAGAGCGGGTCAGCTCGGCGCAGCTCACCGTCACGTACCCCGATCCCGCGACTCTCGTCGGGCGGCAGGTCGTGGCCGTCGTCAATTTCCCGCCGCGCCGCATCGCCGGGTTCGAGAGCGAGGTTCTTGTCCTTGGCGCCATGGGGGCGGACGGAGAGGTCCATCTGCTCCAGCCCGTGCCGGGATGTGACGAGGGCCTACGCGTCGGTTGATCAGATCGGTTGCAGGCGCGATACTCCGACCAGTTCGGTCGGATTTGCCGGCCATGCCTACCGCCCGCGCGGCAAGAGTCCGCGCGCCCGTCGAACAGGCTCGAAGGAGCCACCGATCACCTCATGTCCATTGCACACAGCTCCACCGCCCTGGTCAGCACCGACTGGACCCGGGAGCACCTCGATGATCCGAAGGTCCGCTTCCTCGAGGTAGACGTCGATACCGATGCATACGAGACCGGGCACCTCCCCGGCGCCGGCGGCATCAACTGGAGGCGCCAGCTGACCGATCGGGTCATGCGCGATCTCGCGACGCGCGAGGATCTCCAGACGCTCCTGCGCGCGGCCGGGATCGATGACGACACCACGATCGTTCTCTACGGTGACAACCACAACTGGTTTGCCGCCTGGGCGTACTGGCAGCTCAGATATCAGGGCCTCGAGAACGTGAAACTGCTGGATGGTGGTCGAGCCAAGGTCGAGGCGGATGGCCTTCCGCTGACGACCGACGCCCCGGACCACGCGCCCGGCAGCATCACCCTGCCGAACGAAACGCGCGAGGAGCTGCGAGCTTACCGCCAGGAGGTCATCGACGGCATCGGCTCACACGATCGCGATCTCGTCGATGTCCGCTCGCCCGAGGAGTTTCGCGGCGAGCTGTCGGCACCGGCGCACCTGCCCCAGGAGGCCGCGCAGCGGCGTGGTCACATTCCGGGCGCGGTCAACGTGCCCTGGTCGACGGCCGTGGCCGAGGCCGGACCGTTCAAGCCGATCGAGCAGCTCCGCGAGCTGTATGCGGCGAAGGGGGTCAGCGGCGATGACGAAGTCGTTGCCTATTGCCGGATCGGCGAGCGATCAAGCCACACCTGGTTCGTGCTGCATGAGCTGCTCGGCTACCACAATGGGCGCAACTACGACGGTTCGTGGACGGAGTACGGCTCGCTGGTGGGCGTGCCGATCGAGACAGGTGAGGCGTCCTCGAATTGACGGACGGCCTGGCCGCGAGTGCGCTGGTGGGTCCGGCCCCGGTTGGGAGGCCGGACCCGCAGCTCGCGCCACCCCAGCTGGCACGGAGCGGCGACCCATTCGCATCGCTCCGCATTGTCCACTTCGTCGCTCGCCTGCGGCGCAACGATTCGCTCCAGCTGCGCGACGTCGTCACCGCGCTCAACGCCGAGTTCCTGGACTGGTACTTCAGTGAGAAGGTCGTGCTCGCCGAGCTGGTGCAGCTCCAGGCGAACTGGGGGATCAGCTTTCACGGTGATGACCGGATCGTGCTCGACCGCAATGAGCGTGGTCACACGCTCCTGATCGTGGACTCCACGAAGATGACGACCTTCCTCGTCAACGAGGCGCGTCGCCTGGCCGACGCGGGTGCGGAGGAACTCCGCCGCTTCACACTTGGCGACGGGATCTCGGCCGACAATTAGCCTCGCAACTGGTCGAGGTTCTGGTCCTGGCCGATCAGGATCAGCTCATCTCCCTCCGCGATGCGCTCGTCTCTCGCGGGGTTGACGAGCACCTGCTTGCCGCGCCGCAGCGCGATCGGCGTGAGGTTCATGCGTCCCTTGAGGTCCAGCTCGCCCAGCGACTTGCCGACGAACGACTTCGGAGGACGGATCTTCTCGATTCCGAAGTTGGGCGCCACGTCGAGGTAGTCGATCACGTTCGGCACGTTGAACGAATGGGCGAGCCGCAGGCCGGTCTCGCGTTCGGGGAAGACGACACGATCGGCCCCGACGCGCGCCAGGATCTCGCCGTGCAGGATGCTGCCCGCCTTTGCGATGACGTTGCGCACGCCGAGCCGCTTGAGGACCATGGTGGCGAAGATGGATGGTTCCGCGTCCGAGCTGATCGCCACGATGGCGCTGTTGAAATCGGCCGCGCCAGCGGACCGCAGGGCGTCCTCATCGGCCGCATCCAGCTGGAGCGCGTGCGTGACGTCAGACGCGATGTCGTTGACCTGTTGTTCGCTGCGGTCGATGGCCAGCACCTGGTGACCAAGCCGCTCGAGCTCGCGCGCGACCGACGAGCCGAATCGGCCAAGCCCGATCACGACCACCTGCTCTCCCGCCATGCTGCCTCCCAATTGGATGGATGCTGAGCCTAGCCGATGCGCACGGACTCGACGGCCGGGCGATACGGCGTCGGCCGTGCCCGCGCCGCCAGTCCCAGGACCAGCGTCAACGGTCCGAGCCGACCGACGAACATTGCGAACGAGGTGATCAGGCGCGCCGGATCGGTCAGGTCAGGCGTGATGCCGGTGGTGGCACCGACGGTCCCGAACGCGGACACCGCTTCGAACAGCGTCTGCACGAATGTCGCGTCCGTCGTGAGCGTCAGGCTGAGCCCGATGACGAAGACGAATGCGACCGCGAGGAGCGCCACCGTCAGGGCACGATAGACGATGGCGTGCTGAATGCGTCTGCCGAACGCCTGCGCCGTGGGTTGACCGCGCTGTGGCGCGGCGATCGCTATGAGCAGGATGCTGAACGTGTTGACCTTGATCCCGCCTGCGGTCGACCCCGAGGCGCCGCCGATGAACATGAGCGCCATGACCGCGAACAGGGTCGCCTCGGCGAATGCGCCGGTATTGAGCGCTGTGAAGCCGGCCGTTCGCAGCGTCGCCGATTCGAACAGGGCATTGAGCATTCGTTGCTCCGGCGGCAGCGCTCCGAGCGTGGCGGGGTTCGTCCATTCGGTGAACCCGATGGTGATGGCGCCACCGATGAGGAGGACGGCGCTGGTCATCAAGACGAGCTTCGTCTCGAGCGCCATCCGCGCCCAGCGCCGCTTGAACAGGGCATCTCCGACGATCGCGAATCCCAGTCCACCGGCCGTCAGCAGCACGGCGATCGTCAGCAGCACGACCCAGTCGTCAACGAACGGGCCCAGGCTGCGGAAGCCGCCGGTCAGGTCGAAGCCGGCGTTGTTGAACGCGGACACCGAGTGGAAGACGCCCCACCAGATGCCCAGCGGGTCGCCGGGCGGACCGGCCTCGGGACCGGAGGTGAAGGCGATGCCGAGCACGATCGCGCCGATCAGCTCGCAAACGATCGTGAAGATGGCGATCCGCTTGACGAGGGACGTGACCGAACCGAGATGGAGCCCGCCGAGCGACTCCTGCACGAGCACGCGGTCGCGCAGGGTGGTGCGGCGGCCGATGAACAAGAAAAGGAGCAGCGTCGAGCCGGCCATGATCCCAAACCCACCGATCTGGATCAGGACGAGAATCACCACCTGCCCGAACGGGCTCCAGTGGGTCGCCGTGTCGAGGACCGTCAGGCCGGTGACGCACGCCGCACTGGTGGCGGTGAAAAGGGCGTCGATGAATCGGGTGGCGCTCCCATCGTTCGTTGCGATCGGCAGCATGAGCAGGGCGGTGCCGACCGTGACGAGGAACGCAAACAGCAGCAGGAGCGACGCGGCCGGGGTCGGGCCCGACCGCATCCGCTTCGGCGTACGGACGGTGAACGCCTGCGGCTGGGCTCGCTCGACGCGAACCCGCCGATTCCCTGCGAGCTGCCTCCGAGCGTTCATGTCGGGACGTCAGTGCGCGCAGCCACGTCGGCAGCGTAGCGCGCGTCAGACCCTGTCGGAGCCTCCTGCCTGCCCCAGCACGGCCCCCAACGCCTCCGTGTGCGCGGGACGCACGTTGCCATCCGCCACCGGCAGTGGCACGCGACGCGGCTTCGGACGGAACGGGCTCGTGTCGGGCACGACCGGTCCATCGGTCTCGGCAAGCGTTCCACCGCGATACGCTTCCCAGACGGCCATGACCGTGTCCCGATGCGGCTTGATACGGCAGTGCTCGTCTCGGTTGCCCATCTCGTCGCAATAGCCGAGCGGAACGCACTTCGGCACCAGGAAGCTTCCGAAGAATGGGCTGACGCGAAAGACCTCATGACGGATCTGCTTGAAGAGCTGGCGGATCTCCCACTGCGCCATGGTGCACAGGCGCAACCCCGACATGTGGATCAGCTGGCGCAGGTTGACCGTCATGATCAGGTTTGTCTGCATGGCGTTGGGGAAGATGAAACGCGCGTCCTCGGCCGGCACCTCAGCCTGGAGGAGCTGTCCGTAGAGGTCCATGTTGTTGTCGATCGCGCGCTCGAATCGGCCCGCGAGGTCGTCGGGCAGGTCACCCTTGGTGATCGAGTCAGGGACCGTGTAGTTGCCGCGCTGCTTGAAGCTGACGTAGCGCTGAGACTGCTGGTCGAACGCGGTGCCGGCGCGATGCCGAACGAGCTGATGGCTCAGCGTGCGGGTGACACCGCTGATGGCGAACGTGAAGTTGACATGCTCGATGGTTGAGCCGTGTCCCGACTCCATCACCTTGCGCACCAGGCTCTGTTGCTTCTCGTCGGCCGTCTCGCGGCTGACCGCCTTGTCCCAGATCTTGTCGGGCATCAGTTCTGAGTAGCACGTCCGGCACGCCGTGTAGATGATCGGCAGGTAGTACTCCTCCACGATCTCCCTCGTGGGAAAGATCAACGTGGCGGACAGGTCAGTGGAGGTGGATGGCATGTGGCAGCCTCAACGTTCCCAGCCTGGCGCCAGCGTGGGAAGGGGGTTATCAACAGAATGTACCCACATATTGTATGACATCGGTGGATAACATTGGCCGCCGCCCCGTTCCGTTGACGGTCACACGCCGGCCGCCCTGTCATACACCGAGAGGCAGAATCCTGCCGCCGCAGGCGGGGGTCACGCTCCCTCGTCGACCGCCGACTCGTCCGACGGCGCCGGATCCAGCATGATGCGATTGCCGCCCGCCCCTCGCGCGCTCACCAGCGCCGCATCAGCACGGGACATCAACCCATCGACATCGAGATCTTCACCCGCCCGCATGATGGCGATCCCGACGCTGAGCGTCACGATGACCTCCGCATCGCCGATGGAGACCGGTCGGAACCCGACTCGGTGGCGCAGCGCGTCGGCAAATGTCGCCACTCCGTCCTCGTCGGTGTGGTGCAGGATCGCCAGGAGCCCGTCGCTGCCCGATCGGCCAAGCGCGTCCGCGGCTCGCACGCGCAGCCGGACACGAAGTGCGATCTCACGGAGGACGGCGTCGCCGCCCTCGATCCCGTGCGCGCTGTTGATCTCACCGAAGTGGTCGACGTCGATGAGTGCCACGGCGATCGGATGCTCGTACCTGCGCGCCTGCGCCACTTCGGTGCGCAGCCGCTCGAGGACCGCGCCGCGACTCGCGACTCCGGTGAGCGCGTCGGTGGTCATGGCACGTTCGATCTCCACGCGCTGGAGCTCGATCGTGCGCCGCGCGTGGAGCAGCTCTTCGATGGTGCCACGCAGCTCGCGCCCAAGTCGCTCCGAGTCGGTGGAGGCGCCGGGGTCGTGGATCACAATCGTGATCCCGATCGCGTCGCGGTGGATTGAGAGGTCGAGGCCCCCGATCGGCGTTCGGTGCAGGACGGTCTCGGAACCTGCCGGGAGCTGCGCGAACGACATGCCGAGCAGATCCTCGAGGCGCTCACCGGGGGATCCCTCGTCAAGGCCGAGGAGCGTGGCCGCGGCAGGGTTCCAGGATTGCAGTCGGAGGTGGCCGTCGAAGCGGAGAACCCCCTGTGAGAGCTGGGTCGCGAGCGGCGGCAATGGCTCGGTGTCGGTCACGGCGGCCTCTCGCCGTGCGCCGATGATCGAGCGAGTGATGAGCAGCGCAGCCCCGGTGAGTGCAGCGAGACCGAAGGCGACCTCCGCGCCGTCCCCGCGGGCAAGGGCAAGGGCGAACGCGCCGACCGACAGCATCCCGGCTGCCGGGGCGAGGTCGCGGGTGGTGACGACGATCGCGGCGATGGCGCTCAGCACGCCGCCGGTCAGCAGGATCGCGGGACCATGCGGGCGCAGCGCGTCCGCCGCCGATGGGATGAGCTCGACCAGGAGAACCGCCTCGGCCATGCCGAGCATCAGGCCGGCGGTCACGATTCGCGATCGCGGCCCGGCCACGACCGCGCCGAGGCGGTCGGCCAGCGACGCGCCCAGGATCAGCAGAGCGGCTGCTGTGACGGAGAGCCCGATGCTCTCCGAACCGGAGAGCCGCGAGAGCGCGCCACCGATGAGCGCGGCCGATCCACCCGCCAGGAAGAGCGAGGCCGACGAGCCATGGTGCAGCCCATGGACGAGCGACGCCAGCGCCGCAATGGTGGCGGTCGCCATCACGACGGCCGCGAGCACCGGTGTCACCCACTCGAGGCCGTTCGGAGCGAGGTCCACTGGCGGGAGTGCGCGCAATACGAGGACCGGCATCAGCAGCGACGCGATCGCCAGTAATGCGAGCACCCCTCGAATCGCGGAGCGGCTCGCGGGTCGTTCCATGAGGCAAGTGTCAGAGACCCATGGGGACGCGGCAATGGTACAAACGATCCGCGGATCGGTAGCCTCCTATACTCGGCGACCGTGAACCTCCGTCCCGCCGTCATGTCCCGCGCGGCATTCCTCGCTGCAACCGATGCGCTCATCGAGACCGGAGACGGGCTGGTCGCCGAGCCGGCCTGGGACCGCTTTCGTGACTGGCTCATCGATTCAGACGCGCTTCTTGAGCGCGTCTGGGGTCGGATGGACCGCTACCATCTCGCCTGGCTCAACGTCGGGCGTGGCAGTGCGCCGCCCGGATCATCGTTTGACGATGCGGGCACCCGACGCTTTATTGCGGAGGTCGCCAGCGGCAAGCTCGCCGTCCTGCGTACGATGAGGATCAGCGTCGAGCGGCAGGGTTGGACCCTGCTCTCGGATGATGACGTGCAAGACCACCCGACCGAGGAGAATCGGTGAACTATTCGATCGCGCCCGGCGGCCTGGCGGCCGTTCTCGCCCACCCCGATGACGAGAGCTTCGGCTGCGCTGGCGCGCTTGCCCTGGCGCATGACGCGGGTGCCACGACCCGGCTGCTCGTCGTCACCCGGGGCGAGGCGGGTTCGCCCGATGGAACATCTGATCCGGGCCTGGGCGACCAGCGCGAGTCGGAACTCATCTGCGCGGCCCGCGCCATCGGTCTCGACGAGGTTTCGCTGTTGGATGGGTACGCCGACGGTGGAGTCGCCGATCAGCCGTTCGACAGACTCGTGGACGAGATCACCGCCTGGCTCGCCGATCGCCGACCGGCGGCGGTCATCACCTTCGGGCCGCATGGCGTCACCGGCCACCCGGACCACATCCTGGTCGGCAGCGCCACGCGATGGGCGGTCGAGCGCCTCGCCGATGCCGGCACCGCGCCGAACGCGGTGTACGTCATCAGCCCCATCTTCGATCCCAGCGGGAACCGCTACGACCTGTCTGGGGAGGAGCAATCAGCGACGCACCGCATCGAGATCACCCACGTGGCCGGACGCAAAATCGAGGCGCTTGGCTGCCACGCGAGCCAGGCCGACATCGGTGATGAGCTTACTGCCCTGCGCGCCGCGATCGAGTCGGAACATCCGATTTACGAGGGCTATCACCGCGTCCGACCGCTGGTCCCGGCTCCTCATCCGGACTTCGACGCCAGGCTCCTCTGACCGTGGCACGCCGGTCGGCTCGGACCCGGGTCGCGTGGGCATTGCTCGGGCTGGTGCTTCTTCTCGTCGTGCTCCTCGGCCTGGTGACGATGTCCGTGCCGACCTTCTGGTGCGGAAGCTGCAACCAGTAGCCACCCGAATCTGGGCGGCCGCCGGTGATTCGTCGCGCCGCGGCGTACACTGTCGCCATGACGATCGACGCCAACCTCGCCAAGGTGGACGAGGTGATGACCGCGCTGTACGAGATCCAGGATCCGGAGATCGGGATGAGCATTGTCGACCTTGATCTCATCAAGGCCGTCGAGCTCGGGGTCGATGGTGGCCCGACCGAGGTCAAGATGATCCTCACCACGCCGTTCTGCCCGTGGGCGGGCGAGCTGATTCAGACGGTGAAGGCGAAGACCGAAGAAGTCGTCGGACCGCCGGTCAAGGTCACGCTTCTCGCCGAGCGCTGGGAGCCACCGCCCGGCCTCTTCTAGGCCGATCTCGGAGCCCCCCATGCGGATCTACACGCGCAAGGGCGATACCGGCACCACCGGACTGCTCTTCGGCGGCGCTCGGGTGAGCAAATCGGACCCGCGCACTCATGCGTACGGCACCACTGACGAGGCCGTGTCGGCGCTCGGGCTCGCACGGGCGTCGATCGGGTCGGCCAACGATCGGACGGAGACACGCCTCACCGAGCTCATCGTGCGACTCCAGCGCGAGCTTTTTGTCGCGGGTGCCGAGCTCGCGACCCACATCGATCGGCGCGATCGCCTGACCGATGGTGTCTCGCGCGTGACGCAGCTGATGGTTGCCGCACTCGAGCAGGAAATCGACGCACTCGAGGAGCTCGTCGAGCAGCCAAAGGAGTTCGTCCTGCCGGGCGAATCGATGACCGGTGCCGCGCTCGATCTGGCCCGCACCACGATTCGTCGTGCGGAGCGTCATTCGGTTGCCTTGGCGGATGCGGGTGGCTTGCCCGATTCGCACATCGTGGCCTACCTTAATCGGCTGGCCGACCTGCTCTTCGTCATGGCCCGTGCCGCCGACGGCGGCTTCCTCGCGGTTCGGGAATAGGTGCGTCGTCCCTCCGCTCGCGCCGAAGTTGTCATCCACCGACCTCATCGGTGTTAGGCGCCTTTGGAGCGCGTTCCGTGCGTCAGACTGGCGAAGACTGAGCACGAGGTACACCCTTTCGAGTCGCGCTGCGCTGGTCGTCCGCCTAACGTCGACACCATCGATGACGTGACCCGAAGGGAATCGTGGAATCCGTCGACAGACGGGATAGAATCTTCCCGTATCGGTGCGCCGATCCTTAACCCACCGCCGCACTCCCTCGAGGTCTGAACGAGCCATGACCCTGACCGCCCCCCGTCGCCAGATGTTCATCGACGGCAATTGGGCCGATGCCGGCAGCGGTGAGACCGCACCGGTCATTAACCCCGCCACCGAGCAGGAGATCGCGCAGGTTCCGATGGGCGATGTCGCCGACGTTGATCGAGCCGTGGCCGCGGCCCGGGCCGCCTTCGAGACCTGGTCGCAGACGACGCCGGCCGAACGAGCGACCGCGCTCTTCAGATTCGCCGATGCGATCGAAGGCGACGCTGAAACGCTGTCGAGTCTCGAGCAGCAGAACGTCGGAAAACCGAAAGGCGTGGCCGACTTCGACGTCGAGTTCACCGTCGACAACGTTCGCTTCTTCGCCGGTGCCGCCCGCGTGGTGGAGGGCAAGGCGGCGGGCGAATACGTCAGCACGCACACCAGCATGATCCGTCGCGAGGCGGCGGGCGTGGTCGGACAGGTGGCACCGTGGAACTACCCGCTCATGATGGCGATCTGGAAGCTGGGGCCGGCGCTCGCCGCCGGGTGCACCGTCGTCCTCAAGCCCGCTTCTCTGACGCCACTCTCGGCGCTGCGCCTCGCCGAGCTGGCCGCCGATATCTTTCCGAAGGGCGTCTTCAACGTGGTGACCGGGCCCGGCGGCGTGGTCGGGCAGCGGCTGATCACCCATCCCGACGTCGACATGGTCAGCCTCACCGGCGACACGGCCACCGGCAAGGAGATCGCGGCCGCAGCGGCTCAGACCGTGAAGCGCGTGCACCTCGAGCTCGGGGGTAAGGCTCCCGTTCTCGTCTATGACGACGCCGACATGGACGCGCTGGCCGAGACGATCAAGCTGGCCGCCTTCTTCAACTCCGGCCAGGACTGCACCGCTGCCACGCGGATCATCGTCATGGGAGACGGCTACGACCGTGCACTGGAGGCGCTGGTTCCGGCCGTCGAGTCGATCAAGGTTGGCGACCCGGCCTCTGACCCCGAGCTCGACATGGGACCGATGGTCAGCCGGGCGCAGCAGGAGCGCGTCTCCGGCTTCATCGACCGAGCGCGAGGCTACGGCGCCGAGATCGCGACCGGGGGCGAGACGATCGGCGATAGGGGCTTCTTCTACAAGCCGTCGGTGGTCGCCGGCGTCGCGCAGGACGCCGAGATCGTGCAGAACGAGGTCTTCGGCCCGGTCGTCACCGTGCAGCGTTTCGACGACGAGGCCGATGGCCTCAAGTGGGCGAACGGCGTGCCGTACGGCCTGGCTGCATCGGTCTGGACGAAGGACATCAAGCGCGCGCTGCGCGCGGCCAAGGCGCTGCGCTACGGCACCGTGTGGATTAATGACCACCTCACCATGGCTTCGGAGATGCCGCACGGCGGCTTCGGCCAGTCCGGGTACGGCAAGGACTTGAGCTCGTATTCCATCGAGGACTACACGATCGTCAAGCACGTGATGGCCAAGATCGTCGACTAGCATCGGCGCATGAAATACGGAGTGATCATCACCGGCGGGCTGGTGAGAGAACAGGTCGAGCTTGCGCGTACCGCCGAGGCGGCAGGATGGGACGGGGTGTTCACCTGGGACGGCATCCATGTCGGCGACCAGGTGGAGGTCCACGATC
>JBBJNX010000217.1:0-4554 GCA_037721115.1 Candidatus Limnocylindria bacterium | reverse complement strand
CTGCTCCATCCAGTCCATGGTGGCCGCGCCCTCGTGGACCTCACCGATCTTGTAGATCTTCTTGGTGTAGTAGAGGATCCGCTCGGTCACCGTGGTCTTGCCGGCGTCGATGTGCGCGATGATCCCGATGTTCCGGGTGCGATGAAGCGACGCGGCGCCGGGTGCGGTGGACCGTCCTGCGGTCTGCGTCGTCATCGATCTACCACTTGAAGTGACTGAAGGCCTTGTTCGCCTCGGCCATGCGATGGGTGTCCTCGCGTCGCTTGACGGCGGACCCGATGCCGTTGCTGGCATCCATCAGCTCGGCGGCGAGCTTGTCGGACATGCTCTTGCCGTTGCGCTTGCGTGCCGACTCGATCAGCCAGCGCATGCCGAGGCTGACGCGCCGATCGGAACGCACCTCGACCGGGATCTGGTAGGTGGAGCCACCGACCCGCTTGGGCTTGACCTCGATGAGCGGCATCGCGTTGCGAAGGGCCTGCTCCAGGACCTCGACGCCCGCGCGACCGGCCTGGCTCTCGCACCGTGCCAGCGCGCCCTCGAGGATGCGGTGCGCCAGGTGGCGCTTGCCGCCGTACATGAGCTTATTCGTGAATTGATCGAGCGTGAGCGCGGTGCCGGTCAGGTGCTCTTCGTACTTCGTCTTACGCGCGATCGTGGGACGACGGGGCATCTCTAGGACTTCCCGGGCGCCTTCGCGCCGTACTTGCTGCGACTCTGCCTGCGGTCACGCACGCCGGCCGCGTCGAGCGTTCCCCGGATGATGTGGTACTTCACCGCCGGCAGGTCCTTCACGCGGCCACCGCGGACCAGCACCATCGAATGCTCCTGGAGGTTGTGGCCAACGCCGGGGATGTACGCGGTGATCTCCATCCCGTTCGTCAGGCGCACGCGCGCGACCTTCCGAAGGGCCGAGTTCGGCTTCTTCGGCGTGCGCGTCATGACCTGCAGACAGACGCCGCGTCGCTGTGGCGCGCCGCGTCCCTCGGACGTGGTCTGCTTGAGGGTGTTCAGCGTCCGGCGCAGCGCCGGGGCCTTGACCTTCTTGATGGCCGGCTTACGACCCTTGCGGACCAGCTGGCTGATTGTCGGCAACGAGAACCTCGCGTTCGTACTCGCGTTGATGATGTCTGCGATCGTGGCGTCCGATGCGGCGCCCTCGGCAATCCATTGCGGAAGCCGATTTCTAGGCTGCCCGGTGGCCACACACGAAGGCATCCCGCACAGGGGACACCGACGACGGAGTATAGGGAACACCCCTCCAGAGTGTCAAACCAGCAGGGTCCGGATCGAGATGATGCCCGTTCGAGACCCGCCTCACTCGAGACCCGCCCACTCTTCCCTCTCCCCCTCCCGCGAGATGCCATCCAGGTTGGCACTACGACCGAGAAGACGCCAGGTATCGGTCGCACCGCCACTCACGATGGCCTGGCAACCGACGACGGGCATGTGGGGCGCGCCACGCCTTGATCATCGGTCGTAAGGCCAATCTGGTTGGCTCACCCTCGCGCCGGAGCTGACGAGGTGGTGTGTAGTCGACCTGACGGCGGCACCACGAAGGGGCGGCCCTGGGCCGCCCCTTCGCATCGGTCTGGTTCCGAGCGACCTACTTCTTGGCCGCTGCCTCCTCCGGGATCTGCTCCTCGACGAGCTCGTCGAAGACCTGCTCCTCGACGGCTGCCTCCATCTCGGGGTTGTCGCCGGCGCCCATGAGGTCGGCCACGGTGTCACCCACCTCCTCGGCGGCCGCCTCGGCCGCCGCCGGCTCGACGGTCCCGTCGCCATCCGCATCGGGATCACCGGACAGGAAGGCACGCGCGGCGGCCTCCTCGCGCTGCTGCTCCTCTTCGGCAGGTGACAGCTGTCCGGCACGTTCGGCCTGGAGGCGTCGCGCCTCCGCTCCGGTCCCCGCCGGGATGAGCTTGCCGATGATCACGTTCTCCTTGAGACCGATCAGGTGATCCTTGGCACCGTTGATGGCAGCCTCGGTCAGCACCCTCGTGGTCTCCTGGAAGGAAGCGGCCGCGAGGAATGAGGAGGTGTTGAGCGACGCCTTGGTGACGCCGAGCAGCACGGTCTGCGCCGTGGCAGGCTCCCCGCCCTCGGCGAGAATCCGGTTGTTCGTCTCCTCGAACTCGAACCGATCGATCAGCTCCGACGGGAGCAGCTCGGTGTCGCCGGCGTTGTCGACGGTCACCTTGCGCAGCATCTGGCGCACGATGATCTCGATGTGCTTGTCGCTGATCGTCACGCCCTGTGACCGATACACCTTCTGAACCTCCCCGACCAGGAAGCGCTGCACGGTGTCCACCCCCTTGATCTGGAGAAGATCCTTCGGATTCATCGAGCCCTCGGTCAGCGCATCGCCGGCCGAGACGACGTCGCCGTCGGACACCCGCAGGCGCGCCGAGTGCGGCACCGGGTACTCGCGGACATCGACCTCCTCGGTGTGCAGCGTCAGGGTGTTCCCCTTCTTCGTCACGCGCCCGGCGGTCGGTGCCTTGATCTCGACGAGCTCGTCGTCCTCGCCCAGACGAGCCAACAACTGGGCCTCGGCGACCTCGTCGCCATTGGCGACCAGGATCTCGTGCTGCGGCGTCAGCTTGAAGGTCGTGTCATAGGACTCGCGATGTGTGACGCGCACCGCGATCGGCTGGTCACCCGATGCCGGCGGTACCTCGACGGTGCCGTCGATCTCGGTCATGGTGGCCTGGCCCTTGGGGATGCGCGCCTCGAACAGCTCCTCGACGCGCGGCAGGCCCTGGGTGATGTCCTCGCCGGCAACGCCACCGGTGTGGAACGTTCGCATGGTGAGCTGGGTACCGGGCTCGCCGATCGACTGGGCCGCGATGATCCCGACCGCCTGGCCGAGCGCCACGAGCTCGCCGGTGGCGAGGTTGCGACCGTAGCACATGCGGCAGACGCCATGGCGCGCGGCGCAGGTGAGCGGCGACCGAACGCTGACGCGCTCGAGACCGGATGCGTCGATGCGGAGGAGCGCCTCCTCGTTGATCTCGGCATTGCGCTCGACGAGCACCTCGCCGGTCTTCTCGTCGACGATCTCCGATGCCGCCATGCGGCCGATCAAGCGATCCAGGAATGGCTCGGGGATCTGCGCCGACTCCTCGACCGTGATCCAGGTGCCGATATCGGCGCCACAGTCATCCTCGCGGGTGATGACGTCCTGTGCCACGTCGACCAGTCGCCGGGTCAGATACCCGGAGTCGGCCGTGCGCAGCGCAGTATCGGCGAGGCCCTTTCGGGCTCCGTGACTGGAGATGAAGTACTCGAGCACGCTCATCCCCTCCCGCAGGTTCGAGCGAATCGGCAGGTCGATGATCCGGCCCGAGGGGTCGGCCATCAGGCCTCGCATGCCGGCGAGCTGGTGGATCTGGGTCACCGAGCCACGGGCGCCGGAGTTGGTGATGAGCATGATCGACCCACGCTCGTCGAGCCCGGTGAGCATCGCCTGCGTCACGTCGTCGGTCGCCTTGCGCCAGACCTCGACGGTCTGCGTGTAGCGCTCGTCCTCGGTGATGAAGCCGCGTCGGAACTCGCGGTCGATGCTGTCCACGCTGACCTGCGCGGCCGTGAGCAGCTTGCCCTTGTTCTTGGGAACCGCCAGGTCGTCGATACCGATGGTGATGCCGGCGGCGGTGGCGTAGCGGAACCCGACACCCTTGATGCCGTCCACGAGCGTGGCGGTGGCTTCAGGGCCGAGATCGCGGTAGCAGCGCGCGATGATCTCCTTGAGGCTCTTGCGGTCCATCGCCTTGTTGACGAAGCCGAGCTCCTGCGGCAGGACCCGGTTGAAGATCACGCGTCCGGCCGTGGTCTCGACGACCTCGGCATGCGTCCGGACGGTGCCGTCCACATCGGTCCCGTCGTACAGGTCGAGCTCGACCTTGACCGGGGCCTGGACGTGCACCTGTCCGAGCTGCGCCGCCATGATCACCTCGTCGTCGCTCGAGAAGGCGCGACCGGCGCCCGTCTCGTCGTCGACCTGGACGGTGAGGTAGTAGCAGCCCAGCACCATGTCATGCGTCGGGCTGACGACCGGCGAGCCGTCGGCGGCGCTGAGCAGGTTGCGGGTCGACAGCATGAGGTCCTTGGCCTCCTGCTGTGCGGCCGTGCTCAACGGCACATGGACCGCCATCTGATCGCCGTCGAAGTCCGCGTTGAACGCGAAGCAGACGAGCGGATGGATCTGGATCGCGGAACCCTCGACGAGCACCGGCATGAAGGCCTGGATACCCAGCCGATGGAGGGTAGGCGCCCGGTTCAGCAGGACAGGGTGATCGGTGATGACCTCCTCGAGCACGTCCCACACTTCGGGACGCACGCGCTCCACGATGCGCTTGGCGCTCTTGATGTTGTGGGCGAAGCCCTTCTCGACCAGCTGCCGCATCACGAACGGCTTGAACAGCTCGAGCGCCATCTTCTTGGGCAGGCCGCACTGGTGCAGCTTGAGCTCCGGGCCGACCACGATGACCGAGCGCCCGGAGTAGTCGACGCGCTTGCCGAGCAGGTTCTGGCGGAACCGGCCCTGCTTGC
>JBBJNX010000216.1:0-4556 GCA_037721115.1 Candidatus Limnocylindria bacterium | reverse complement strand
CGGGCGTAGCCACGCCACCGGGCCGACGACCGTGATCGGCGGCGGACGCGTCTCGCCGGGCGCCTGCACGCTCACCGTTCCAGGACCTGGACACGGCGGTTATAGAGGTTCAGGAACAGGGAGATCAAGAGGCTGATGGCGAGATAGGTGGCCATGACCATGAGGATCACCGGGACGGGTTGGCCGGTCTGATTGGCCATTGTCTGGCCGACCTTGAACAGGTCCGGATAGCCGATGGCGACCGCCAGGCTCGAATTCTTGGCAAGGTTGAGGTATTGGTTCGTCAGGGGCGGCACGATGATTCGCAGCGCCTGCGGGAAGACGATCAGGCGCAGCGTGTCCCCCTCGGAGAGTCCGAGCGCCCGAGCGGCCTCGAGCTGGCCGCGCCGCACCGCCTGGATGCCGCCGCGCACGACCTCGCCGATGAAGGCGGCGGTATAGAGCACCAGGCCCACCAGCAGGGCCGTGAACTCCGGCGACAGGGCGAGCCCGCCACTGAAATTGAAGCGATCGCGGACCGGCAGGTCGAATGCCACCGGGGCGGCCACGAACCATCCCAGCGTGACGAGCGCGAGCAGACCGAGCCAGCCGAGCATCCGGAGCCCGCGTATCGGTTTGCCCGCATCCTCGCGGCGCCGGGCGACGATCCGGGCGATCACGACGATGCCGATCCCTGCCAGGACAAAGCCGAGGAACAGTGGGAAGGTTGCATTCAATTGCGGACCGGGCACGAAGACACCGCGCTGGTTCAGGAACACGGAACCTGGGAGCGTCAGCGTCTGTCCGACCGACGGGAGCTGCAGCAGCACCGCGAAATAGATGATGAAGAGCTGCACCAGCAGCGGCGTGTTGCGCATCAGCTCCACGTATGACGAGGTGATGCGCCGCAGGAGCCAGTTCGGCGAGAGTCGCGCCACGCCGACCAGGATCCCGAGGATGGTCGCCAGGATGATGCCGATGAAGCTGACGAACAGGGTGTTGAGCAGCCCGACCAGAAAGGCGGTGCCGTAGGTGGCGGTGGAGCTGTACGGAATCGGGCTCTCGCTGATGTCGAAGCCGGCGCTGCGGTTCAGGAAGCCGAAGCCGAATCCGAGCCCGCGCTGGTTCATGGCGTCCAGGAGGTTGCGGACCAGGAAGGCCCCGCTCACGCCGACGATGACCCCCGCGGCCATCTGTGCGGCGATGCGCAGCACGCGCACGTCACGCCACAGCGGTACCGCTGTGGCGGATGGGGGTTTCTGTTCCGGCGTCATGCGAGCCGGCGGTCGATTGCCCCGAGCCGAGATGCGTCTCGACCCGGGGCGTCAGAATCCGACTATCGGTACGGAGGCGCGTAGAGGAGGCCACCGTCGGTCCAGAGGCTGTTCAGGCCGCGCTCCAGGTCAAACGGGGTCTCCGGTCCGAGGTTGCGCTCGTAGATTTCGCCGTAGTTGCCGACGGCTCCGATCATCGTGGCGACCCAGTCAGCCTCGAGCCCCAGGCCCGACTCAAATGGTTCGGCATCGGCCGGTGTCACGCCCAGCAGCCGCTGGATGACCGGGTCCTCGCTCTCGAGCATCTCCGCCACGTTGGTGGAGTCGATGCCGAGCTCTTCGGCCTCGATCGTTGCGTAGACGACCCACTTGACGACGTTGAACCACTGGTCGTCGCCGAGCGGCGCCACTGGTCCGAGGGGCTCCTTCGACAGGACCTCCTCGCGGTGCGTCGGGCCACGAGCTGCGATCGGTCGCTGGTGACCGCGTCGCATCGGCCCTCCTCATAGGCGGCGTAGGTCGGGTCGATCTCCGGGAACACGAGCGGGGTGATCGAGTCGCCCAGACGATCGGTCAGGTTGAGCTCGGTGGTCGTGCCGGATTGGACGCAGACGGTCGCGCCCTCGAGCTCGTCCACCGTCGTCGCGTCGGTCAGCGTTGAGTTGACCATGATGGCCTGGCCGTCATAGAAGGTCGTGGGGGCGAAGAGGCCCCAGGCGGTGTCGCGGCTGACGGTCCAGGTCGTGTTGCGGATCAGAACGTCAACTTCACCGGTCTGGAGCGCCGGGGCGCGCTGATCGGCCGAGAGCGCGCGGAACTCGACCGCCTCGGGATCGCCAAGGACGGCTGCGGCCAGGGCGCGGCAGTAGTCGGCGTCGAAGCCGGTGTTGTCGCCGTTCTCGTCGAGGAAGCTGAAGCCCGGCAGGCTGCCATTGACGCCGCAGATCAGCTGCTCGCGGTCCTGCACGGTGGCCAGGCGTCCCTCGCCGGAGGCGGGTGGCTCCTCGGATGGCGCGTTGCTCTCGGCAGGCGTTGACTCGGCGGGGCTTTCAGCACCCGGGCTCTCGGCGGCCGGGCTTTCGGCGGCCGGGCTTTCGGCACCCTGGCTCGCCCCGGGCTGACCGCTGGTGGATGGTGGCGGCGTATCGCCGCAGGCCGTCGCGACCAACGCGAGGACCACGAGACCGATGATGGACAATCCGAATCTGGGCATGAACCAACCTCCCTGTCAGAACGACCCGATCGGTCGCCGGCCCGGCGGGCCATCGCCCATCCTACGTGTTGTGCGCAATACCGGTGGGGCATCCGGCGTCTAGTTGCCCTTCGAGGGCGGCTATTCCACCCTCGGCGGCTATGCCCCCCATGGGTGTATCAGCTGATGAGTGGCCGAATATGCTTGGGACGGGACGAATGGCCAGGCTGAGGGCATTGAGCCTGGCTGATGCGCCCGCCCGGTGGGTTATCGGCTAATAAGTGGCTGCTACGCCCACCCCACGCATTCGCCTCTCCGCGGGAGACTGAGCCTGAAACGGCGAAGCGGACGACATAACGCCGCTTCGAGTAAGCGCGACCTGATCAGCTGCCGGCCCAACGGGTCCTCGGCCATCCTGCGTGTTGTGCGCAACACCGGTGGCCCGTCCGGCGTCTCCGGCTCGATGGGAACCCAGATCGTGGGCGTGGTGGTCGCCAATTTCGTTGTGCTCCTGGCCACGAACCTCGCGTTCGACGCGTGGGTGCGGCAGACGCTCGGCTACCTCGATTTGGACATGGTCGGTGTCGGCGGAGTTCTGTGGGTCGTCCTGGTGGTGGTCGCCACGACGCTGGTGGCGATCGGCATCTCCGGTGGGCTGCCGCCGTCGTCATCCTGGGGCTCGCGTTCATCCTGGTCGATCATGCGATCGGGGCGTTGCGCGACGGCGAGGTATCGACGGCTGGCGCCGTCACCGGCAGCCTGATGGTGGTGCAGCTGATCACGCTGGTGCTCAGCCTCCTGGTGGCGAGCCGTCGCGGGCGCGCCTCGCATGTTGCGGCCGTCGTCGTCCTCGGTATCGGCGCCATCGTATTGGTAAGCGGTGGCCTGAACGCGGCACGGACCATCGGATCGGAGCCGCGGGCGACGGTTGTGCGGAGCTGGCTGAATGCCCTGGCGAACGATCCCGTCGACCGAGGATGGTCCTATCTCGGCTCCAGCGTTCAATTGCGAACCGATCGAGATGCCTATCTGGCCGATGCGGCCGCCGTCGATTGGTCCGGCTTTCGCTGGGAGCTCGAAACTCCGCGCGACAACGACGGCGCGTGGAGCGTCACGGTGCTTGTCGAAGGCGGTCTCACCTCTGCTCCCGATCTCTTCTTCGACCACCAGATCGTATTTCCCCATTGCGTCGACAACGAGGCACCGGGCTTCGGCGTCTGGGTCCAGGTCTCGCTCATCGGCTCTTCCTCACTGGGCGGTGGTGGTTCCAGTGATCGGCGCACCTGTTCGGTCAGTTCTGGCGACGACTTCGTCGACCCGGTGACGTGGGGAGATGAGCCCGAATGGACCGGCTTCGCGCTCGAGGTCTGGAATCGCACCACCGTGGATCTGTTCCTGGTCGATCGGCAGGGGATGCGCGTGGAGCTCCCTGCCTGCGGTCGCGCATCCACCAACGAGCTGGATTCGTCGGCGTCCGTGGAGGTGCGGGCCGATGGCGGGTACGTCTTCGCCTTCGGCACCGGCGTTGACGGAACAGAGATCACGACCTTCCTCGTCGTCCTGGCCGATGAACCGAGCATGAACAGATCGCCGCCCATTGCGCCGCTTCCTGCATGCGAAGGCGAGCCGCACGTGCAGGCCGGCGTCTAGCGAGTCACAATCGGTGACATGCGCTTCCATACGACCATCGAACAGAACGGCAAGACGGCCACCGGCATCCGCGTCCCGGACGAGGTGGTCGAGGCTATCGGATCAGGCAAGCGCCCGGCCGTCACGGTCACGATCAACGGCTATACGTATCGCAACACCATCGCGGTCATGGGCGGCGTCTTCATGGTCGGGGTCAGCGCCGAACACCGGGCGGGCGCGGGCGTCGCCGACGGCGACGAGGTGGACGTCGACATTGCGCTCGACACGGCGCCGCGTGAGGTGACCGTACCGGACGACTTCGCCGCCGCCCTCGACGCCGAGCCAAAGGCACGGGCCACCTTCGACGGCCTGTCGTACAGCAACCGCTCGTGGCACGTGCTCCAGGTCAACGGCGCCAGGACCGATGAGACGCGTCAGCGCCGCATCGGCAAGTCGGTCGACATGCTGCGCGAGGGCCGCGC
>JBBJNX010000215.1:0-4568 GCA_037721115.1 Candidatus Limnocylindria bacterium | reverse complement strand
CGCCGGACGAGGAAGCGCGCATCAAGGTTCGCGCTGGCGGTGGACACCAGGTCGGGCGGCTCGTAGTCGTCGGGAAGACGCCGGTCCGGCCCAAGGACGGTGCGGTCCCAATTCGTCGTACCCGTGGTGCTCATGGCTTCGTTGGGGCGACGGGCTCAGGCCTTGAGGAGAAGGGTGGTCCGCCGGCCAGCTGGCCGTCCACGTTCAGGCAGGCATCAACGCGGGCATCGGCACACGCCTGCGCGGCAGCAATGCGGGGAGGCCGGCCACCGCGAATCCACCGATCTCACCGCTGGCGGCGAGCGCATCGGCGATGCCGTCGAGGTCGAATGCGTAGCTCGCCGGTCGCCCCGTCCCTGCCTCGGCAGGGTACCAGGCCACCACGCGAACCCGGCGGTGGTCATCCGCGGCCGGACTGGCCGGCTCGGGTCGGTCGTCATCCTCGAGGATCGTCGCGATCTTGCCGACGCCGAATGTTCCGCTGGCTTCGGGGAGATGCAGCGCGCCAAGCGTCGAGGCGACGGTGGACGTCACGGTCAGCACTGCGACGATTGCGATGATGGCGATTGCGCGCCGAATGACTGCGCGTCGAATCCAGATCCTCATAGCCAGCCTCTTTCGCGTGCAAGTCGCGCGGCTGCGACTCGGTTCGTTGCCCCAACCTTGCCGATCGCCTCGGACAGATAGTTGCGCACGGTTCCGTCCGACAGATGGAGGCGCGTGGCGATCTCGGCGTTGGCCATGCCTTCGCCGGCGAGGCGCAGCACCTGCCGCTCACGGTCGGTCAGTGGATCGGCCTCGCCCCATGCGTCCCGTGCCAGCTCAGGATCGATGGCGCGACCGCCGGCGTGGACGGACCGAATCGCGGCAGCCAGCGTTGCCGATGGCGCGTCCTTGAGCAGATAGCCGACCGCGCCCGCATCGAGTGCGCGCCGCAGATACCCGCTGCGCGCGAACGTGGTCAGGATCACAACGCTCGTCGACAGGCCGCGACGCTGGATCTCTGCCGCGACCTCGAGCCCGGTCATGCCCGGCATCTCGATGTCGGTCAACAGCACGTCCGGCGTGAGGGACTCGACGAGGCGCAGCGCATCGGTCCCGTCGGCCGCGGTGCCGGCAACCGTCAGGTCATCCTCCATCTCGAGGAGTGCACCGAGTGCACCGAGCACCATTCGCTGATCCTCTGCGAGGACGAGACGGATGGTCACGACGGCCTGACCGATTCTGACGCTGACGCGGCGCCCGCGCTTGTCTCCGCCTCGAGCGGCAGGGTCACGCGAATGCGCGTTCCCGCCGCGCCATCGCGCTGGACCGATCCGCCGAGCGCCGTGATCCGCTCCCGCATGCCGGTCAGCCCGGCTCCCTCCGCTGCTGCCCCCCCTCGGCCGTCATCGGTCACCTCGAGGAAGACGGTCGAGTGTTCTATGCCGATCCGGATGAACGCCTTCTGTGCGCCCGAGTGTCGCACGACATTGGTGATCGACTCTCGTAGCGCGAACGCCAGCGCGGATTCGGTGGCGATCGGCAGGCCAGGGAGCTCAGTCTCCATGCCTGTCTCAACGCTGGCCGCATTGAGCGCTCGTCGCGCGCCATCCAGCTCCCCGCGCAGCCCCTTCGAGCGGTAACCGGCGACAGCCGCGCGCACTTCCGAAAGCGCCTCGCGACCGATGCGCTCCACGTTGCGCATCTCTTCGCCTGCACGGGCAGGCTCGCGCTCGGCAAGGCGCGCCGCCAGCTCGGCCTTCACGACGATGACGGAGAGGGTGTGGCCCAGCAGGTCGTGAAGGTCGCGGGCGATTCGCTCTCGCTCGGCGAGCGTGGCGAGCCGCTCGATCTCCTCGTCCGCGCGACGAAGCCGTCGTTGTGCACGGTCCCGCTCCGCGTCGAAGATGTTCGCGGCGCCGATGACGATCGTGAAGATGAACGCTGGCGCATGTGCGAAGATCCGCCACGGCAAGGCCACCGGTGAGATGAGGAAGATGATCCCCACCACTCCCACGAGCGTGGCAATGACGAGCACCGCGCGCCGGACCGGATAGAGATACGCGGCGCCGGCTGCCGCATAGATGATGAAGACACTCGCGCCGCTGTTCAGGAACGAGCCCGCGACGCCCAGCGCCGCCATGGCTGCCACCACGGCGAGCAGTCGTCGGTCATCGGCTGCGCGGAAACCGGCGAAATAGAGCGGGAGGAAAACGGCAATCAAGCCGCCGACGGCCGCCCAGTCGAGGCCGTCCGACGATGGGTCGAAGGCTGGCTGGAAGAAGAGCGTCCCGAGGTAGACGAGCCACACGTAGCGCATCCACCTCGTGCCGTCGGACAGCTGTTCGCTCATGTCGTTGCGGCCCTCATCCATAGGTGCGTCCCTCGTCGCGCCGATAGCCCCAGCCGGCAACGGCCAGGAAAACGATGGGTGAATCCGATCAGGGCCCCCACATGGAGCACCGGGTGATCACCAACGGACGCACCGAACGTGCCGACCGCGAGCTGGGCGAAATGATACGGCGGCAAGAACGGCGCAATCGACTGCACCAACTCGGGAAGTTGGAAGAGCGGAATCCAGAGGCCGGACGCGAATGCCATCGGCAGGTAGACCAGGTTCAGGACCGCCGGCGCGGAGTTCGGCCCGACCAGGTAGCCGAACGCGAGGCCCATCGCGCAGAAGGGCAGCGCACCGATGACGAGCACGCCCGCCAGGCCGATCCACTGCTCGGCCGGCATCCGCACGTCGCCCACCGTGGCGCCAAGAACGAAGAGCGATGCAACGATGAGCGCCGCAAACGAGACGCTCATCACCACCTTGGCCACGAAATAGGCGAGCGGCGGCATTGGTGAGACGCGCTTGAGGCGCATCCAGCCCTGGCCACGCTCCATGGCGACGCTGACGCCGAAGCCGAAGAGCGCCGAGCCGATGACGCCGAACGCACCATAGGTCGCCAGCATGTAGGTCGTCACGCCGACTCCGTTGGTGCTCTCGTCGGCGAACGTTAGTCCGAAGATGACGTAGAACATCAGCGGGAACGCGATCGTGCTGATCGCGAAGATCGGCACTCGCACGAGCTTGAGGAACTCGTGCGCGGCCTCGGTGCGGTAGATCCGCAGCAGGCTCGGCCGGCGGACGGTGGCCGCCGCCATCGGTTGGGTATCGCTCATGCCGGTCATGCGGCTGTCTCCTTGGTGGTGGTGAGAGCCAGGAACGCCTCCTCGAGGCTGGGTTCCATGACGGTCAGGTTGGTGATCGCCGGGTCGGCCGCCATGAGCTCGCGCAGCGCTGCCTCGGCAGTGCTGGCGAACACTTCAAGCCATGCGCCGTCGCGTGAAGCGTGCTGTACGCCGGGGAATGCGTGCGCATCCGCCACGCTGACGGAGCTCTGCGCCCGGATCCGACGCCCGGGGACCTGCGCCTTGATTTCGGATGGTGAACCCTCGGCGATGGTTCGTCCGCGGTCGAGGACCACGATCCGGTCTGCCAGCGCATCGGCTTCTTCGAGGTAGTGGGTCGTGAGGACAACCCCGCGACCGGCGGTTGTCAGATCACGGAGGGTTGCCCACAGGCCGCGGCGCACATCGACGTCGAGGCCGGTGGTCGGCTCGTCGAAGAAGAGGAGCTCGGGGTTGCCGCACAGCGCGATCCCGAACAGGACCCGCCGCTGCTGGCCCCCAGACAATTCGCCATACAGGCGCTGCTCCAGCCCTTCGAGTCCGGCGGCCGCGACGACGGTGGGCATCGGGAGAGGATCGGGATAGTAGCCACGGAACTCGCTCAGCAGCTCGCGCACGCGCAACGTCTCCGGCACGCCCGATGCCTGGAGCATGACGCCCACTCGCTGTCGGGCGGCGATATCGCGCGGGTCGCGACCGAACAGGCGCGCCGTTCCGCCTGTCGGACGACGAAGCCCGGTGAGCATGCTGATCGCCGTCGTCTTGCCCGCGCCGTTTGGCCCGAGCACGGCGAGCAGCTCGCCGGCATGGACGGTCAGGTCCACATGGCTGACCGCTTCGACGCTGCCGAACCGCTTCGACGCGCCGCGGAGCTCGGCAAGGACAGCTCCTCGCTTCTTCAGGGGTGATCGTTCAGATTCAATCATGTCTCCATCGTCGCGACGGGCGACACGCACCGGTAGTGCGGCGCATCACCGATTCGGGGTGACAATCGTCATCACGGGAGCCGCATCCGTCCGCCCGTGGCGGAGCGCCGCTCAGAGGCGCCAACTGAGCCCGGCAATGTTCCTGCGGTCCGAGAGGTGTTGATCCAAGGTCGATCGGGTGGCTGCCGGTTCCGTTGACGCCGCTCAGCGGCGATATGCGCGCTCAGAGGGGCTGTCGGCGCTTCGTCGGGTCGAGATAGCGCCGCTCAGCGGCGGTGATGACCCATCCCCCGCCGCGGCGAGGACCGCCGAGACTTCTTCCGAACCGGCGCGACACGCTCGCTCGCGCGATTCAACCGAAATTTCAGGTGCTCAGCGCCGCGTCGACCAGAGCGCGGCCAAGATGAGCGGAACCTGCAGTGGAAGGCGCGCCCATCGGAGCCAGCCCCGGGGCAGGCCGTCGATCGGCACCTAGCTGAC
>JBBJNX010000214.1:0-4570 GCA_037721115.1 Candidatus Limnocylindria bacterium | reverse complement strand
CGCGCGAGAAGATCCGCGCCTGGTTCAAGCACCAGCAGCGCGACGAGAACATCACGCAGGGCAAGGACCTGCTCGACCGGGAGCTGCGGCGCCTGGCCCACGAGACCCTGGCCTCGGTGGACGCCGTGAAGTTGGCCGAGATCGCCGCGCAATACCGCTTCCGCGAGATGGACGACTTCTACGCGGCCATCGGGTACGGCGCGGTCTCGTCGGCGAGCGTGGTCAGCAAGCTGGAGATCCATGACGACGCGGCGATCACCCTGCCCGAGGAGGCGCCCCCGGCCGCGCCTTCAACGACCGGTGTGAAGGTCAAGGGGGTCGGCGACCTGCTGGTGCGCTTCGCGAAGTGCTGCTCACCGATCCCGGGCGACGAGATCACCGGCTATGTCACGCGCGGCAAGGGCGTGACGGTGCACCGCTCGTCGTGTCCATCGGTCCTGTCGGAGCGTGACATCGAGCGGCTGATCGACGTGGAGTGGGAGCTGGCCGGCCAGCAGACCTATCCGATCACGGTTCGCATTTCGGCGCTGGATCGGCCGGGACTCTTGAGCGATATCACGAACGTGGTGGCTGAGTACAAGGTCAATATCGTGGCGGCCTCGGTGGCCACCCACGCCGATGGCACGGCGGTCATCACCGCCACTTTCAAGGTCGAGTCGCTTCAGCAGCTTGCGCGCGTCCTGGCCAAGATCGAGCGGCTGCGGGACGTCACGTCGGTCACTCGCGAGGCGAGGTAGTCACTGGTGTTAGCTAAGTCCGGGGACTAAGTGCACCGGGTAGGGAGGCAACCCGGCAAGCCTGCTCCGTGAGCAATTGGGCACGGCGTCGATCACCACCACGACGATCGCCTGGCCTGCTGGTGCGCCTCCGCGAGATGTCCTGGTGGAGGCGAATCGCGATCGGTACTTTGTCCCTCCGTACGTCGGTCATCGCGGCTGGCTCGGCGTCTACCTCGACGTGCCGGTCGATTGGGATGCCGTCGATGCGATCGTCGGCGACGCGTACCACACGACCGCCGGCCGGCCCCGATAGACTCCGACTCATGGCCAAGTTGATGAGCGCGCCCCGTGGCACGCGCGACGTGCTGCCCGAAGACACGCCGGCCTGGGATCGGGTGGAGGGGGTGGCTCGCGACCTCGCGCGCCTCTACGCTTTCGAGCGCATCGAGATCCCCCTCTTCGAGCGCGTCGAGCTCTTCGCCCGCGGCCTGGGAGAGACATCCGACGCCGTTGAGAAGGAGATGTTCCGGGTCGCCGGCGCGAAGGGCAGCCAGGAGGAGGCCGCGCCGTGGGCATTGCGTCCCGAGCCGACGGCCGGGATCGTGCGCGCCTTCATCGAGCACGGCATGCACGTGCGGCCCGGGCCGCTGCGCTTGACGCTCATCGGCCCCATGTTCCGTTACGACCGACCGCAGGCTGGTCGCTACCGCCAGTTCAGCCAGTGGGACGTGGAGGTCATCGGCGACCCCGGACCGGCGGTTGACGCCGAGCTGATCGAGCTCGGACAACGCTTTTATGCCGAGGTCGGGTTGACCGATGCAGTTGCTCGCGTCAACTCGATCGGCGACGGCGAGTGCCGTCCCGCGTATCGCGACGCGCTCATCGGCTATTTCAGCGCCCATGAGGAACGGCTCAGCGAGGATTCACGCCGTCGCCTGCGTGTCAACCCATTGCGGGTATTGGATGACAAGGCGCTCCCAAAAGACCTTGCCGCCGATGCGCCGCGCGGCATCGATCACCTGTGCGATGCCTGCCGTAAGCATTTCGACGCGGTTCGAGGACTCTTGGATCAGCTTGGCGTCCCCTACGAGCTGGATCATCGATTGGTGCGCGGTCTCGACTATTACACGCGCACCGCGTTCGAGTTCTACGTGTCAGGGCGCGAGGGCCAGCAGCAGGCGCTCGGTGGGGGCGGCCGCTACGACGGCCTGGTGGAGCTGCTTGGCGGTCGGGCCACGCCGGGCATCGGCTTCGGGATCGGCCTGGACCGAACGATCCTGGCCATGCAGGAGCAGGGGATCACCCTGCCGCAGCGAGCGCCCCTGGTCGCGATTCTTGGCATCGGCAACGATCATGTCCGACGGCTGCAGATCTCGGCAACCCTGCGCGAGGCTGGCGTGGCCGTGCGGCCGGACGGATCGAGCCGCAAGCTCGGCAAGCAGCTCGAGTCGGCCGCGAAGGCCGGGGCGCGTTGGGCGGTCATCATCGGCGAGGGAGAGGCACTGGCGCTCAAGGACCTGGCCAGCGGCGAGCAGCGGGACGCTGTCTCCGTGGAGGAGCTCGCGATGGCTGTCAGCGAATGAAGCCGCTCGCGATCGTGATCGTGACGCTGGCGATGAGACCCATCAACATCACCATGACCACCACACCGGCCGTATAGCCGAACGCGTAGCGTCGCGGCCGGTCGCCGAGGTCGTCGCGGAGGGCAGAGAGCGGAGCCACCGCGTCGCCACCGGACGTGGCAGCGCGTCGTGCATCCGCGGCGGCGATCATCGCCCGAGCGGCGAGCCGGCGCTCCTCGTCCTCGATCGCGGCCGCGGCGCGCCGCATCTCGGTGCGGTCGCCTGGTTCATCGGACCACCAGGCGACCCATTCGGTCAGTGCCATGCGCTCGAATCGCTGCCACGGCGTATCGCTCGGCAGCAATGCCAGGCGTGCACGCGCTTCGTCGGTCCGGCCGCTCGCCGCCAGGAGTTCGACACGCAGCGGGCGCAGGCCCAGGGTGTCGGGTAGTGCATCGACCATGGCAGGGGTCGCGCGGGGCAGGGCCGTCAGCCGCCGTCCGATCTCGGCCTGCCATCGTTCCGTCTCCCACCCGTTCAGCCAGGTCATCACGTCGTGGGCGCGCCGCACGCCGGCGGGCTGCACGAGGAGCCAGAGCGGCGCCATGACCGCCGCGAACACGGCCGCATCGACGATCTGCCGAAGTGGGCTGCCGAGGATGCGGAACAGCATTCCATCGGCGAGGTAGGCGGCGATCAGCCCCGCGGAGAGCCCGACGACGGCCGGCCGGATTGGCCCGAGCGATTCAGCGCGCTGGAAGGCGTCGCGCAGCGCTCGAGCGCGGGGATGCGATTCGGGCGTGCGCGAACGACGAGAGCGGAACATCGGCGAGGCATGATAGCCCGCCCCCATCCGCTACCATGGCCCCTCCCATGAGCACCTCCTTCCGTACCCACACCTGTGGCGAGCTGCGCTCCGATCACGTCGGCGAGCGCGTGACGCTGGCCGGTTGGGTGCACCGGCGCCGCGATCACGGCCATCTCGCCTTCTTCGACCTGCGCGACCGGCACGGCATCACGCAGGTGGTCACCAACGCGGAGGACGCCGCCGACGCCCATGCTGCAGCCGAGCCCGCCCGGAGCGAGTGGGTGGTGCAGATCGAGGGCGTCGTGCGCTCGCGGCCGGACGGGACCACCAACACGGAGCTGGCGACCGGTGAGGTCGAGGTCGCGGTGGATCGGTTCACCGTCCTCAACCCCTCGAAGGTGCCGCCGTTCTACATCAACGAGGAGCAGCCCGGCCTGGACGAATCGCTGCGTCTGAAGCATCGGTACCTGGATCTTCGCCGTCCGCAGATGCAGGCTCGCATGCTGATGCGTTCACGCCTGGCGTCGGCCATTCGGAGGGCGCTGGAAGACGAAGGCTTCGTCGAGATCGAGACGCCCACGCTCATCAGGTCAACGCCCGAGGGCGCGCGCGACTTCGTGGTGCCCTCGCGGCTGCGTCCGGGCGAGTTCTACGCGCTGCCGCAGTCGCCGCAGATCCTCAAGCAGTTGCTCATGGTGGCCGGCTATGACCGCTACTTCCAGCTTGCGCACGCCTATCGCGACGAGGACGGGCGGGGCGACCGGCAGCCGGAGCACACGCAGGTCGACATCGAGATGAGCTTCGTGACCGAAGAGGACGTCATCTCGACCGTCGAACGGATGGTCACCCGTGTGGCCAGGGAGATCCTTCCTGAGCGGCCGATCCTGGCCGAGCCATTTCCGCGGCTGACCTACGCCGATGCCATAGACCGATACGGATCGGACAAGCCCGACATCCGCTTCGGGATGGAGCTGGTCGACCTGACCGATGAGGTCCGTGGCGTCGACTTCCGGGTCTTTTCCGAGCCGATCGCCGCCGGCGGGGCGGTCTTCGGGATCGTCGCGCTCGGCTGCGGCGACTACACCCGCAAGCAGCTGGACGAGCTGATCGACCTCGCCAAGCGCCACGGAGCGAAGGGGCTGGTGCACCTCTCCGCTCAGGAGGATGGCTCGCTCCATGGACCCGCCGCCAAGTTCGTTGCGGGGCGCGAGGCGCATCTGCTGGCCGCGGTCGGCGCATCCTCAGGAGACCTCGTCCTCATCGTGGCCGATGCAGATCGCATCGCCGCTGCGGAGGCGCTTGGCCACGTGCGATTGGCGATGGGGGATCGGCTCGGCCTGCGCCAGCCGGGCGTGCTCGGTTACGTCTGGGTCCATCGGTTCCCGATGTATACCTGGGATGCCGAGGGCAAGCGCTGGGATGCGACTCACAACCCGTTCAGCGCACCGGCACCCGAGGACCTCGACCGCCTCGAGTCAGAC
>JBBJNX010000213.1:0-4601 GCA_037721115.1 Candidatus Limnocylindria bacterium | reverse complement strand
GTTGCTGTAGTTGGCGTCGCGCAGGTGAAAGGTGATCTCGGTGCCGTCGGTGCTGATGTCCCAGCTCTCGGCGAGGCCGGGGACCGTGTTGAGATCCTCGTCGAAGTAGACCAGCGGATGATGCAGCTGGCGCATCATCACCACCGCCCGGAGGCTCGACACGAGGGTCGGATCGAGCGACTCCGGCTCATCGCCCAGCGGCAGCCGGAGGACCTGCTCGGCGGCCATCGTGCCATCGCCGGCCGGTGGCGTGGTCGGTGCGGCGCAGGCGGTGACCGGCGAACCGGGTGCACCGCCCGACGGCACGCTCGATGGGCCGCCCGATGCCGGCGGCGCGACCGACGGCACCCCTGTCGGGGGCACAGCAGCCGGGCTGCACGCTGAGAGGATGACGAGGACCGCGATGAGCGTCCCCGTCCGACCGTGTCGGATCATCCCTGTTCTCCTCCTCGCTTCTCGCCGGATGACGGCTCCGGGCCGGCGTGCCCCGGTGGATGGATGAGGTAGGCGACGCCACCCGACGACGCGAGCCACAGCCGTTGCAGATTTTCGCGATGGTAGACCCGCCGGACCTCGTCGTCGGAGTGCGCAGCTGGGTCGTTGGCGATCACACCGCCGGCGTAGTCGAAGCCGCGGATCACGATGAGGTGTCCGTCGCTGGACGGGATCGGCGCGCCCGCGAGCTCGTCGGCGTCCCAGGCGAGGCTGATGACGACCGGCACGCCGGCTGCGATCCACCGCTCGACTTCGCGGAGGGACGCGAAGCGCGTCACATATGCCTCGTACCCGAGCGCTCCGGCCCAAGCGGTGTTGAAGGCCCAGTTCCCCGTGCCGGCGTAGGTGTGGTCGTAGGTCGCCGCCGCCGCGACGGCGAGCGGGATGGTGTTGCCCCAATAGGCCAGGACCATCGAGGTCGCTGTGGGCGAGCACCAGCCGGCAGATGCCGGGTCGCCCACGCGCTGCGAGCGCTGCGGGACTTCGAGCTCGATGCCCCACGCGATGCGGTCGTCGGTCCCTGTGGTGGCCTCCGGCAGTCCATCCGAGCCGGACGTGACCACGGCGATGCCGCTGACCTTGGGCGTCTGTCCCGGATCGGACGTGAACAGCCTGAGTCGGTAGCGAATGGCTACCCCGACCACTCCATCCCGGAGATGAAGCGTGTCGGTAGCCACACGTGCATCAGCGTCATCCTGGCCGCCCACGCTGTGACGCCTCAGTGTGTCAATCCCGGAGGCCCACACCGCCATCGTGTACGGACTGGTCCAGCCACCCTTTCTGCGGCGTACTGCCAAGTCCAGCTTCAGCCAGGTGCCGGGTGGCGTCACCGCGTTCCACGACGCGATGGCAGTGTCAAAGCCTTGCTCGAGGCGGATCACCGGCGAGTCGAGCGACCCGAAGCGGTGCGCCGGCAGGGCATCGCCCTGTCGATCCCCGTCCGATCGAAGGGTCGCCCAGTCGGCTAACTGAGCGCTCGCGACGCCGTCCATATCCCGGATGACGACCCCTTGGGAATCGCCTTGTTCGAAGTCCCGGGCCGAATGGCGGACGAACTCGATCGGCGCGCTAAGCGGGCTGGCGCGACGCTCGGTGACCGTCATCAGTCTCCCCTGGGGACGGAGTATCTTCCGCGGGTGTGTCGGCACATCATACGTGATGCGCTAGCGCCCGGAGTGCGTTCCCCGTTCGGTCCGACCTGGACTCGTGCTAGACGCCGACCCGTCGCGCATCGACCCACCGGTCGAGCAGCGCGTCCGAGTAGCGCTCATCCCGCGGGTCGAGGCTGTTGACCGTCGTCCCACCGGCGGCACCCGAGGCGTGCAGGAAGTGCGTCGCATCCAGGGCGATGCCGACGTGTGTGATCGCCTCGCCGGTCCTGGAGGCCTTGAAGAAGTGCAGGTCGCCGGCGCGGGCCGGCCCGTTGACGGGCTCGGCGGCATCACGCTGCTGGTCGGCGTCGCGCGGGATGATGACGCCGAGTGACTCCCAGAAGGCCTGGCTGAGGCCCGAGCAGTCGAACCCGTACGGCGTGCGACCGCCCCACAGGTACGGCACGCCGACGAAACGCGTGAAGCGGGCCAGAGCGCCGGCGATCGAGCCAGCATCGACCGCACGGGCGGGGAGTATCGACAGCGCGTCGCCGCGCACCCACCATGCCCGGCCATCGACGAGACCGACGCGCGACCAGCCGCCCTGCCTCTCGAGCACGCAGAGTCGGGCCCCGAACGGCAGCCGGCCGACCAGCTCGCCCTGCGGCGACCGGCACGCCTCGCCGAAGTCAGCGGTCACGCGGTGGGTCGGAGTGGCGTCGACCTCCTGCGCCTGGACCTCGGACACTGGCGCGAGTACATCCGTTGGCACCCAGCCGAGATAGCCATCGCGCTGCAGGCGCAAGCGGGTCCAGCCATCCCGCTCGTCGAGGGCCCGCACGGCCTCCCCGACGAGAGCCTGGGTCACCCGCTCTGCGCGACTGCTCGGATGAGCCCGGACGTCACTCAGCCAGGGCGTGATGATGGCCCAGCGGGCATCGTCCAGCAGGACCGTCACGCGATCCTCCACACCAAGTCCTCCCACAGCCGCGCGCGCCGCCCGGTGCCCCTCGTGATCAAGGACCGTGCCTTCCAGCGCGGCGACGCCCGCGTCTTCCCGGAGCCGAAGCTCGAAGACCGTTCCTCGCTGATCGGCAAAGCGATCTTCTCCGAGACGCCAGAGCGCGTCCGCGGCCGGCGAGCCACGCCGCTCCCAGAAGGATCCGACCTGCTCGACCCACTCGAGCGGACGATCATGGTGGACGTTGTGTCCCACTCCGTCAGGCCGCCAAAGCTCTGCGGCGGGAACATGCGCGGCGATGAACGCAGCATGGCCGGCGGTGGCGTTGACGGTGTCATCGGCGCCCTCGATGACCAGCAAGGGCCGGTCGGCGCGCGCGAGGTCCTCCGGTGCGTAGTGAGGCTCGCTGACGATCTCGGCGACCGTCATCCTCAGCAGGCGCCGCCAGTGCTCGGGACCATGCCAGCGACCATGGAGCCCGATCATCTCGTCACGCCAGGCCGGATCCTCGCTTTCGACGCGGTCGGGATCGAACTTCGCAGGTTCAAGCTCCAGCAGATCGCTGCTGACGTAGGCATTGCCGGCCTGGACAACGCACGTGGCGACGACGTCGGGATGCTCGAGCAGCATCACGAGAGCGACGTTTCCACCGTTGCTGTGCCCGACGATGTGCGCTTGCGGGTAGCCGAGCGCGTCGATGAGGCCAGCGGTATCGGACGCCATCCGGGCGAACGAGTAATCCTCACCGCCCTCCGTGCTGCGTCCGTGACCGCGGCAGTCGGGCACGAGCACGAGCCGCTTGCGGGCCAGGAGCGGCGCGAGGTGGCCCCAGTCCGTCTGGCCGTCGATGGTCGAGCCGTGGATGAGCACCACGGGCGGCTCACCCCGGCGCGGTGCTCCGTACGTGCGATAGTGGATCCGCGCCCGGCCGATCGTCACCTCGCTCACGGGGCCATCGTAAGAGATGGGCCTACGGCTTGGCGACGCCGCATCCGCCGCGGCACCGAGGTCTTACGACACGATGTTCAGCAGCCCGTCGCGAACGGCCGGTGACTGAGCCACAGCACACTTGCCGGTCAGGTCGATGCGGCCCTTCCTTTCGGCGAGAGGAGAGCTGGCCCTCACCCAGCGCGTCTCGCCGCACTCAGCGCAGATCGCCATGGCGACCGGCCAGCCGTCCTGTGCCTGGGTCACCGCAAACGTCCAGGTATGTTCCAATGGATTCGTCGGTCCGAATATGCGGACGTAGGCACCCGCGTCCGTCGAGCGCTGGAGGACCGATCTCCGTACCCCGCTCAAGGCGTCGCTCACGGTTCAGGTGTCGCGGACCGGAACGGTGCCGCTGCGCTTGATCTTCGTGTCGGTCAAGAAGCCGGCATGGGGTCCGGTGAGTCTCGGGGGTGTCGTGTCGCTGCAATTCGTGCTGCTGACCGCCGTCCCGAACTCATAGCGTGTTCCGTCGAATCGCGGCTGGACCCTGACGCCGTCGAGGTCCTGCTCGTAGTGAAGGTGCTCTCGGGTGGCGTTCCCGATGTCATCGACGTACCCCGGCAATCTGCCGGACGCCACGCTCTGATCGAGCGTCACGGCGATGCGACTCATGTGCGCGTACTTCGTCTGCCAGCCATCGCCGTGCGTGACGGTGATCTCGCCATTGCTGTACTCGTATCTGGTGCTGGTCACTATCCCGGCTGCACTGGCCACGACCGCGTCTCCGGCGTCGGCGTTGTTCTCCTGGTTGAAGTCGATAGCCCACCCGTGGCCGGAGTACGTCGCGCCTACATAGGTCTGTTCGCAGATGAAGGGAAGCTTGAAGGCGGGAACCGCGCCGGGCGACCGGCAGGGTCACCACCGACAGGAGGATCGCGGTCGCGCTGGCGACCGAGAAGATCGTCGCGAAGTGAAGACGAGGGACGGGTGTCTGTGACGGTCCGTGACCTGGTGCTGCATCCACCGCGCTCACCCTCCTCGCGCCGAACTCCTTCGCGGTCGGGCAGGACGCGCAGACTGGGAAGTCGGGCCGGTAGCGCATCTCGACGGCCGGTTCGACGCTT
>JBBJNX010000212.1:0-4602 GCA_037721115.1 Candidatus Limnocylindria bacterium | reverse complement strand
GGTTGCTTCGTAGCGGAGGTAGACGAGACCACTGTCGAAGCGGCGCTCATCAACCAGCTCGAGCTCAAGCCGGACGCCGTCGGGGAAGAACCGCTTGCCGCCACCGACCACGCTGGTCGTGATGAAGAGGTGGTACTCGTCCACTAGGCCGGCTTTGATCGCCTGGGCGGTGAGGTTCGGCCCGTCGACGCTGAGGTCGTGATCAACCTCAGCCTTGAGCCAGCGCACCGCGTCCGAGTTGAACGTCGTCTCGATCCGGGTCTTCGCGCTGGACACCGACTCCAGCGTCGTCGAGTAGACGATCTTCTCTGCCGCCTGCCAGTCGCGGGCGTACTGCAGGATGTGCGGTGGCGCGTCCGGGAGGGTGTGCGCGGTCTCCCAGAAGACCATTGTCTCGTACATGCGCCGGCCATAGAGGTACGTGCCCACGGGGCGGAAGAGGTCGCCGATGAATGTGTGGACCTCCTCGTCCTCGGCGCCGTGGCCAAGATCGCCCTCCGCGGCCTCCGCGTAGCCGTCGAGCGAGCTGATCATCGAGTAGATGAGCTTGGCCATGGGTCTCCTCGGGTCAAGCGGGGGTGGTCGGTCCTGCACCGTGTAACGGCCGTCATGGAGTACGTAGATCTACGGGGACGCGGTGGTCGTGGGCGTCGAGCAGATGGTGTGCCGACGCCCGCGCCATGTAGAGGCGGAACGGAGCGGACCCGGCGACGGCGGCGACCTGCCACCCGCAGCCGCCGTCCGTTTCGAGGGCCGCGGAGAAGATCGCCAGCACAGACTCGACTCGGGCGTTCGGAACCTGCTCGGCATGGGCCTCGATGTAGACCCCCCGCCCGTCGCCGACTGGCACGGTCGAGTCGAAGACGACGATGGCCGTTTCGGGCCGTACGGCGATGTTGGCCGAGTGTCTCGTGCCCGGCCGCGACACCCAGAGGTAGTCGCTGTAGCGGTCGTGCGCGAACCACACCGGTGTGGCCCAGGGCCGTCCGGCGGCGTCGGCCGTCGCCAACGTCAGATAGCTGTTGGCGTCGATGATCCGCCGTGCCGCCCTGACGTCTTCGTCGACCTTCGGTGCCACGGGGTCTCCTCGCTTTGCGTGCTCTCGATCCAACTCCAACGACCCGGGCCGCGGAAGAGATTCGGCCTAGGCTGAATCCATGATTCAGTACCGCTTTGGGCAGGACGACCTCCTGCGGACGAGATTCGCGATCGCTCCACTGATGGAGTTGCTGGGCGCCTTCTACGTCCTCCGCCGGCCCGCGGAGTACATCGTGCACCGGCGCTGGGTGGAGTGGGCGGCGCCAAGGGTCCGCGGTCTCGATTTGTCGCTCTTCGATGTCGCGGCACCGTTCGGCGGCCCGTACTGGCCGGTTTTCGTCGCGCCGCCGCCGCATCTGCCGCATCCGCTCATCGAGCCCGAACTGGAGCGGGTGGCGCGGACGCCGCCGGAGCAGGTGGTCGCAGAGATCACGCAGCGGTACGCGGATCAGCTGCCGGAGACCGCGCGGCCTCTTGTCGACGATCCGGCGGCAGCCTTGCGAACGCTGGTCGGCCAAATGCGCTCGCTCTGGGACGCCGCCGTCGCGCCACGATGGGTGACCATCTCCGCCTTCCTCGAGTCCGAGGTCGCGTCGCGGCCGCGCCGCCGCGCCACCGTTGGCTCGCGGGCAGCCTTCGACGATCTCCATCAAACAGTGAGCTGGGCGCCCGGCTGCTTGAGTGTCCATCGCGCCGAACACGGAGCAGCTGACGTCGATCTTGCCGGCCGCGGACTGCTGCTCATCCCGTCAGCCTTCACCTGGCCGCGGGTCTGGCCGCGGACCGACCCTCCCTGGGATCCCGCGCTCGTCTACCCGCCTGCGGGCATCGGCGACCTGTGGGACCCGTCCAGCCCTGACGACGGTGCCTTGGCGTCGCTGATCGGGGGTCGCCGCGCGCAGATCCTGCGGGAGCTCGACCGCCCAGCCGCAACACTCGACATCGCCGAGAGGATGAACGTCAGCCCCGGCGGAATCAGCGATCACCTCGCGGTGCTGCGACGGGCCGGCCTGATCAGTCGGCGGCGCGAGGGGCAGCGCGTCATCTACGCCCGCACCTTCGCAGGTGACGCCCTTCGTGGCCGCTCCGGCTAGCTCCACCACCGAGAATCAATCCTCCGCCTCAGCACCGAAACGGGGTGCCGCTCAAGGATCGGTTACCGGTCACGCGCCGCGGCCGCCAACCTGAACGACATCAGGCGCTGTTTGCAGATGCGCCGATGTGAGCCATCAACGGGCTGCCTCCCACGACGGGTCGCGGCCCGTGCGTGCGAGGGTGCGCTCGAGCCGCGTTGCACGCTCGGGCGCGCCTGCCGACGGACCGAACGGCCCCCCACCAGCGGCGATCTGCTCGGCGATAACCTCGAAGAATTCGTCCACCTGGTCCAGGCGGGCATCGTCGACGCGGAGATCCTGGCTGGTGGCCCGGGCAAGGTCCCAGCCGTGCACCGTCAGCTCCTCGATCCCGACCACGGCGTTGTCCGGCGCGTCCATCTCGACGCCTCCAACCGATACCCGGCCCTGCCAGGCCGACGTCTCGCGCCAGGCACGGGCCAGCTCGTCGAGTTGGTCGGGAATCGCCACACGCCAGTCGTCGACGAGATCCTCCGGCGGCCGCGCCTGCTTCTTGCGGGCGTTATGTGTGAAGACCACCGCGAACTGGTGGACGTGCGCGAGCAGGTCGGCCACCGTCCACTCGGGGCAGGGGGTCGGGTAGTTCAGCTGGTCGTCGCGCACGCCGGATACCAGTCGGCTCATCTCTTGCGCCGCAGGGCCGAGGTCGAACATGGGAAGTCTCCTTCCGGGTTCGGTTCATGGATATCGACCGTCGGACTCTCGCAAGATCATCGGTGACGCCGGATCCTCCCGTAGACGCAGTACCGCAGGCGGATCCCTCGGCGGGACGTGCGCCCGCTTCGCGGCAGTGTCGGACGAGCGTAGCCGCCGTCCTCCGCGCGGCAGCTCCGGATGATCGGTCTTATCGTGACGCTGGCACTTTGAGGGCTATCCGCAGTTGGCCGTGGTGGCCTGCTGATTCAAGCGTGTGCGCCGCCGGCGTGTCTTCAATCACGCGGACCCGCAGATGCAGAGTTGAAGCGGCGTATCCACGGCAAATGGTCGACCGGACCAGTCGCCGAAGCGCTCGACGAGCCGAAGGCCGCCGAGCGAGACGAGCAGCGGCAGTTCCTGCGGGAAGATGCTCCTGATTTCGAGTGGTGCGGCGACGAAGTCGGGCTCGGAGTTAGTCGAGAGGTACCACGTCCCGCGTGTAACTTGCGCGGGCGCATCGTAGATCTCAGCGACATCGACGCTAACGTCGCCACGGTCAGGGTCCATGAACGACAACGACTCCCGGGTGCGCCGCACGCCATCGGCTTCGGCAAGCAGGCGCACGCTCGGGTTGAATGCATCGAAGACGAACCGTGCTCCAGGTGCCAGGTGTCTTCGAACCGACCGGAAGCAGCTCACCAGATCCTCAGTCTCATGCAGATGCAGTAGGGAATTGGCTGTGATGAACACGAAGTCGAATGTGCGGCCCAGATCGAAGGCCCGCATGTCGCCCTGCATCCATTCCACTGCTACACCGCGCTCGTTCGCCTTACGCTGAGCCTCAGCCAGCATCTCTGACGAGAAGTCCAGGCCAACGCACGGATGCCCGTCGGACGCCATGGGGATCAGCTTCTGCCCGGTGCCGCACCCGAGTTCCAATACGCGCCCGCCTTGCCGATTGGCGTCGGCCCGGTAGAAGTCAACTGCGGGCCCGCCGCCTGGGAACATGAGGTCATACAGCCTCGCGTGCGAGTAGAACGCTTGACTCAAGTGCATCCCCCTTCCGGCTCATCAGCAGTTGGCCGTGGTGGCCTGCTGGTTGAAGCGTGTGCGCCGCTGGCGTGTCTGCCGGTGGCTGCGTAGCAGGATAAGGGCCTGGTAATGCCGGTGGTTACGGACCACTTCCCGCCACGCCTCGGTGCGGGCATCGAGCCAGCCCTGGATTTCGGCGCTGTTGCGGCGATCGACGATCCCGATGGGTATTTCCGAGCACGTGCTTCGGGATCTGGGGCCCAGCGGGGTGATGGATGTATCGGCGATCGGACCTCGCGCTCATCGGCGTGAGCGTGCGCCGAGCCACTGAGGCCGTCCGGCAAGAGGAACGAGCCCCGGACCGTTCGATCAAGGAACTGCCCGGGAGTCCGCAATCAAACGTGGAAGCCAAACTTGCGTAGCTGGGGTGAGCAAGCCGGAGACCGACAAGCTGGTCGGAGCTGAACCAGTTCAGTGCGTCGTGTTCCTCTGGCGCTGCGTTCATTGGCTCCCCGATCCATCGAGTCACGAGGAACGCGTGAGCGCCGTGAGTCAGGAGGGCTTGCCCGGAAGCCGAACGGCGTACGGCGATCGATGGGCCATGCATGAAATGGCGGGCTGATCGCCCTTACGGGATCCTTTGCGGGACGTCTGAGGGGACCCACGGCTGGGTCGAGGACGAGCCGCAACGGGTTCGGCTTGCGGGAAGCCATTGCCGTCGACAAGCGCCTGACTCGCGATCTGCTGCTACCTGGTGGCACTG
>JBBJNX010000211.1:0-4605 GCA_037721115.1 Candidatus Limnocylindria bacterium | reverse complement strand
CCCGGTCGGGCCGGCAAGACCCACTACCTCGCCATCGTCGATGGAGAGTGAGTCGCCGTCGAGTGCGGGCGCCGTGGTGCGCGGATAGCGGAACACGACGTCCCGCAACTCGACGAGGCTCAAGGCTGCGCGTACGTGGTGCGTGGTTCCGGAGTGTCCTCCAGATCGTCGACCCGCAAGTCCTCATGGGCGTTCTCGGAGTCAGCCCAATACATGTTCCAGCGCTTGACGTACGGGTACAGCACCTTCAGCAGGATGAACCCGAGCACCCACGGCGTGATCAGGCCATTGAGCCAGATGTTGCCGAACACACCAGTCCAGGCCACGACCGCCGGGATGATGCCCAGCACTGCCAGCCACCACGGAATGTAGAAGGCGATGACGAACGCACCGGCCACCACGGCAACCACGTAGCGAGCGACATCGCGCACCGAGCTGAGGTCGGCATGGCGTGCCTTGTAGACGATCCGGTATGGCACATAGGCGCTCATAAAGTTGCCGATGAAGCCAGCCACCGAACCGAGCGTCAGGGTGCCTGCGAAAATGTCGCCGATGAAGTTACCCACCGCCGAGCCGAGCGCCCCGGGCAGGCCGAACAGGATGCCGAACACCGTCGTGAACGCCTGGGCCGGGCGCAGGTAGGCGATGCCGGGGACGAACACCACGCCGGCGAAGATCGCGAGGCCACCACCGAACAGGGCCGCCACGATGGCGACCTTGATCAGGGCCATGGCGTCCCATTTGGTGGTGTGGCGCCGGACGAACGGCGCGCTGAGATGCGGCCGGTAGCCTGCCAGCTCCATGATGAACACAATCGTCGCCAGGATGAACACGATCGCGCCGATCACATTCATCATCTCGAGGCCAATCGCCTCGACGATGGCGTTTACCTGATCCATGAACACGTCATCAACCCTCCTTCTTGCGTGTTAGCGGTTGGACAGCCGGCGGCCGGCGACGACCAGCAGAACGATGCCGCCGACGATGATCAGTAGTCCGATGAGATTGGCGAATCCGAGGTTGAACTCCACGTCGATCCTCCGCTGGCTCCGGGGTGTCAGATCTCCTGTCGCAACGTGACGCGGTCGCCCCGGAATGCGACCTTCACGACTTCGAGTGGCCGGCCGTCGGTCGCCGACAGTCGAATATTGAGGAGCAACATGGGGCCACCCGCCTGGATGCCGAGCACCACCGCCTCGTAGTCGGTGGCCAGCGCTGACTCGAGCGTCTCCTGAGCGTGACCCACGGTGAGGTCGTACTGAGACGCCAGAATGGCGTACAGCGACTGCTGCTCCAGATCGGACTGACGGAGATCGGGAGCAAGGTTGATCGGCAGGAAGCTCTGATGCAGGGCCACCGGCTGGCCGTCCACCGTGCGCAGTCGCTCGATGAGGTAGACCAGCTGAGGAGGAGGGATCTCGAGTCGGGTGGCGACGGCCGTGGATGGCACGAGACGCTCGAATCGCAGTAGCCGACTGGCCGGCGACGCGCCGGCCTCCAATGCCTGGGCCGTAAAGCCGCGCAGGGTGAGGGCCTCGAACACCGTCTTTGGCTCCGCCACGATGGTGCCGCGCCGCGGTTCCTTGCGGAGCACGCCCTCGGCTACCAGCCGGCCCAGCGCCTTGCGCGCGGTCGCCCGGCTCAGGCCGAACTGGGCGCTCAGCTCGCGCTCGGAGGGGATCAAGGTGCCAACCGGCCAATCCCCGGCCTCGATGCGCTCGCGAACGTACTCTTCGAAGCGCGAGTACAGCGGCTGACCTGGGGCGCCTGCCAGCGCCGGGTGGCTCATGACGCGGAAGTATCTGGTCCGTACCAGATGGTTGTCAAGGGGTGTACCACGACAATGCCAGCGGACCGACATGGCGCCCTTTCCACTAGCGTGGCCCTGTCGGCCAGCAACCGCAACGCGCTGCGTCACCGGCTGGCCTGGAGCACGCTGCCGCCGAGGCGGACGTCGAGGATCAGCAGAAACCAGGGGCCACCAGCCATAGTGCTCCTCCGCCGTCGATCAATTCCAACAGCAGTGTGGCTCAGCCGTAGGCCGGAGCGCGGCGGTCGTCGTGCTTGAAGAGAGCAGACAACTCGCCTCGTTGCGCTCGGAATGGTCCGAAGTCAGCTGCCCTATCCACTCTGCCCCGAGACTGGGGTTTGCATGACCACGCCGTCTGCGATTGCGCTCGGCGCTCCAGCCGTTGGCCCGCTCGTAGGAGGACGGGTGATGGTTTACGGCTACGGAGCTCCGGCCGGCGACCCGATGCGTGGTCGGGAAGCCGTCCGCTTTGGTCGCGACCGTGCTCATGTGGAGGTCGCGCACCGCGTCAGCCAGCTGATCAAGAACCATCGGCCCGTTCGGCGCCCACGACCGTTCCAGGCGCCGCCGCGTCGATGGCAGCGAATGCAGGCGCCTCCCACACCGGACGAAGTTTCGATCACAAGGCATTGAGGCCGGTGGGTCAGTGGGTCAGCCCGGGGGAGTGCGCCTTGCTCACTCTCACAGATGGGTCAGGTCACGTCTTGAGCAAGCCAGCGCAGTAGCGAATCCCAGAGCTGTGGGTACGCCTCCCATGCGACGAACTCCGGCGGAGCCCAATGGGGCGCAAGATCCGGCGTGAAGGCTGCACTCCGGCCCGAGCCAAAGGTTGTGACGGCGAGGATGGGGTCATCTCCACGACTCACCAACACGATACTGTCGTCGCGAGCGACGACCTGGTTGTAGCCAAGTAGCCGCGGCCACGGTCCCGACACGGCGACGAGGGCAGGATGACGGGCGTCCAATACCGTGGCGACAAATCCTTCCGGCACCTCGACACGATCATCGTGGTCCTTCACCGATACCGGCAACACGTCGGCCAGAGGCGAGCTGCCGTAGCGAGCCTTGCCGTCAATGCCGGCGAACGACATGTAGCCACCCACCATCAGCAGCCCGCCACCGCCCAGCACATAGGAACGCAGCGCCTCAAGTCGGTTCGGCACGATCTTCGACTCATTGAACGTCTTCTTCGTGAGCAAGAAGGTGTTCGCGCCCACATCGCTGAGAATCACCGCGTCAATGCCGGCGAACTCGCCGGCATCGGCAGGAAAGTCGGTGTCCACTCGGTGCGCCGGGATGTACCGCACACGATGTCCGAGACGCTCGAGGCCGGCGATGAACTCGGTCGCACCCTCGGTGTAGTCAGCAGTCTGAAAAGTGTCGAAGCCCTTCTGGTGGATGCTGTATGTGAACCACGACTCACCCACCAGCATGATGTTCAGGGAACGGTTCATCGTGCTCCTCAACCGATCGTGCCGCTCGGGAACTCCTCGAGGAACTGCCAGTCGTGCTCGGGAACGATGATGTCGGCCTCGATGCGCAGCCGATCGTAGCCACGCATCAGGTCGGGCAGGTCCCAGAACGAGCCCATCGGCCAGTTCAACTCGAGATTCCGGTAGTTGTACATGACGTCGCTGGTCAGGCAGACGCGGCCCAACCCGGTATCGATGATGACGACCATGCACCCGGGCGTATGGCCACCGATCTTGACCAGGCGCACCGCGGCGTCGATTCGACTGTCTCCGTCGATCAGCAGCAAGCGGTCGAGAATGCCGGTCATCTTGTAGGCGTATTCGGGGTAGTAGAACATCGAGAAGGGGGGAGGCCGTAGCGCCTGGGGTAGCTCGTCACGCTGTGTGATGAACGTGGCGTTGGGGAAGACCTCGTTATTGCCGATGTGGTCGAAGTGAAGATGGGTGAGGACGATGAGCTCGACGTCTGCGGGCGTCACCCCGTGCTTTGCAAGGCCGGCCACCAGATCCTGATCGGCCGAGCGCGAAGCGACGAAGTCGACCCCATAGCGGTGCTGCATATTCGATATCTCATCGATGTCGCCCAGACCGGTGTCGATGAGAATGACCCGATCCGTGCCCTCGAGCAGCCAAACCGGCACCGGGACCATGACGCCTTCGGTAACCGTTCCGTCCCGTCGACGAATGTCGGTCCTGTACCCGAACGGAAGAACCTGGTCCCGGCTGAGTTCGGGCGTTGTGCCCCCGTTGAGCAAGCTCACGCTCAGCGAACTCTCAAGCTCGCCGGTCACGATGTGGTGGATCTTGACTGGCACGGTGTGCGGCGACCTCCTTGTCGGGCGGCGATGCGCGAGGGGTGCGGCGCCCGAGCGCACCGCTCCCCTCGCAGGGGACCTAAGCCCTAGGATCCCGTCTCGTCGGCGCCGTAGCGCTCGATGTACTTCTCCTGGATTTGCTCGCCCCAGAAATGATCCGCTGCATCGACCGGTGCTGGGATCTGTTCCGTCTCGTCGAACAGGAAGGTGTTATCGCCGTCCCAGGTTGCCTTCCAATAGGCGATTCCATCCTCGCTCAGGATCAGCTCGTCCACTTTGGCTGCGTTTCCCGCATAGAGCTCGAAGTTCTGCCAGAAGTTTTCGAAGTCCTCGACGGTAAGCTCGGCTCCGGTGCGCTCATTGATCTCGGTGGTGATGATCTCGCCACAATCGGCGGTATTCTCGTCGCAGTAGCGCACGATGCGGAACATCACATTCATCAGACGCAGCATCGCGTCCTCGTTCGCTTCGGCGAACGTGGTGGTGGTCACGAAGCCGTTGATCGGGG
>JBBJNX010000210.1:0-4613 GCA_037721115.1 Candidatus Limnocylindria bacterium | reverse complement strand
GTTCTTCGAGGTTGCAGGTGCCCGGCAGGATCTCGCGGTCAAGTGCCATGGCGGTGATGGCGGCCTCGATCGCGCCCGATGCGCCCAGCGCGTGCCCATACAGACCCTTCGTGCCGGAAACCGCGATCCGATCCGTGAGCACCCCGAAGGCGGCCCGGATGGCGCGCGACTCGGCCGGTTCGTTGAGCGGGGTGCTCGATCCATGGGCGTTCAGGTAGCCGATGCGCTCGGGCGCGATCCCCGCATCGCGCAGCGCGGCACGGATCGCGCGCGCGGCCTCGCGGCCGTCCGGACGCGGGGCGGTCATGTGATATGCATCGTTGCTGGCGCCGAACCCGACGACCTCGGCAACGATCCGAGCACCGCGGCGCATGGCCGCATCTCGCTCCTCGAGCATCAGCACGGCGGCACCCTCGCTCATCACGAACCCATCGCGCTCGCGATCGAAGGGACGCGAGGCACGAGAAGGGTCATCGTTGCGCTGCGAGAGAACGCGGATCATGGCGAAGGCGCCGAACGTGAGCGGCGCGAGCGGCGCCTCGGCGCCACCGGCCAGCGCGGCGTCGACGGTTCCGTCGCGGATGGCGGCGAATGCCTGACCGATGGCCACCGCTCCCGACGCGCAGGAGTTGGCGTTGCCGACCGATGGGCCGGTCAGCCCCAGGTCGAGCGCGACGTTGCTCGCTCCTGCCCCGCCGAATACGGCAAGCGCCAGGGTCGGTGCGACCCCGCGCACGCCGCGCGTGACGAAGCCGGCATGCTGCTCCTCGCCGAACGCGATGCCCCCGAGCGCGGTACCGATCCAGACCCCCGTCGTGTCACGCGCGGTCGCGCGTTCGAGGCCGGCATCCACGAACGCCTGCCGTGATGCTGCCACCGAAAGCGCGCTGAATCGGTCGAGGCGGCGGGCGCGCCGTGCATCCAGGTGATCGCTCGGGTCGAATCCATCGATCTGGGCAGCGATGCGCGATGGGAATTCGCTCGCGTCGAAGCGGTCGATCGTGCGGACCGCTGATACGTTTGCCATGACGCCGTCCCACAGGCCATCCGCTCCACTGCCGATGGGCGTGATGGCACCGATTCCGGTGATCACGACGCGTCGTCCCTTCATCGGCTGCCTGCTTCTGCCAGCTCGCGGATCCGGTGAAGCGTGCGCCCCGCGATGGCCTCGATGAACTGCGGGCCGATGACGTACCGGGCCGCGAAGTCGCCGATGATCGGCCACCCCAGCTCGAGCCGATGCTCGATACTGACGTTCGTTCCGCCCTCGACCGGCTCGAAGCGCCAGGCAACCCACATCCCCGTCGTCACGCCACCGGTATGAATGAACTCGATGCTCCGCTCTTCGGGCAGCGGTCGCTGGATGGCCTCCCACGTAACGGGAATGAGGCCACGTCGGGCTCCCATCGCGAAGCGGCGTTCGCCGTCAGGATCTGCGACTGGCCGGACATAGCGGTAGTGGGGGAGGATCTCCGGCCATCGCTCGACCTCGGCGGCCAGCGGGAAGATGCGCTCCCACGGCGCATGCATGAGGACGTGCAGCCTGCTCTTCATGGCGCGAACACCTCCAGCAGGGCGGCGGGGGAGAGCGCGTCGGTTGCGGGCCGGCAGTCTCCGAGCGCGGAGCCGAGGCGGACGGCTGCCGTGGGCCGTGCCGAGAGCCGGCCAACGGCGTAGCCGAGGACCGGGGGCGCAGCCAGGAGACCCTGGATGAGCCAGCTGAGCGCGGTCTTGGCGGCGAAGGCACCACGCCGCTGCGCACGGTAGGCCGCCTCGACCTCGCCGCCGGCCAGGATGGCATCGGCAGCGGCGCGGGCGGAACGCAGGGCGCGATGGATCCCCTCGCCGGTGAAGGGATCCACGAATCCCGCGGCATCTCCGACGAGCAGCCAGCCAGGTCCCGCCGGGGTCGAGACGCGATGGCCGATCGGCGCAGCGCCCCGGATGGACGTCAGCCGCTCGCTGCCCGCCAGCCGGCGCGCCACTGCGGGGAGGCCGGCGATCGCTGCGTCAAATCGGGCGTTGGCCGGTTGCCCGGCGCACTCCATCGGCAGGGCCATGCCCACGTTCAGCTCGCCGCCCGGCGTGGGCGCCAGGCCGACGTAATATCCTCGCCCGACGTGCATCTCTCCGTGGTCGGACAGGCCATCGACGCCAGCGTGGTGCGCCACGAGGCCGAGCCGCCGCGGGAAGCGCACCGGGAGATCAACCCCGACGAGGCGGCTGACAGTGGAGCGCGTTCCATCCGCTCCGACCGTCCAACGCGCTGACACGGTCTCGTCGCGGCCAGTCGCCTGGTCGCGCAGGGTCGCACCGCGGACGGTTCGACCCTCGCACACGAGGCTCACGAGCCGCGTTCGTTCCTGAAGGATCGCGCCCATTCGGGCTGCGTGCCCGGCCAGGTGTGCATCGAAGCTGCGACGATCGATGCCCCACGCATTCCGTGTTCCGCCCTCGTCCTCGTATCGGATCGTCGTCGATCGGCTCCCGGCGTGCAGCTCCATGCCGCGGAGGGGGACAGCGAGGTCCCTCCAGTCGTTCGCCATTCCGAGCTGCGCCAGCTCTTCGACGATCCGCGGGCTGGCGTACTCGGCACAGGCCTTCGGTCGCGGGTGCTCTGCGGCCTCGACGAGCAGGACCGATGCCCCTCCACGCGCCAGCGCGGCCGCAAGCGCGGACCCAGCCGGCCCGGCTCCGGCGATGAGCACATCGACCGATCTCATCCGGCGATGATCGGCGTGGTGGCGGTGACGACGCGCGGCATCCAGCGCGGCGAGCGCCACCGAACCGCGAGGCCGGCCTCACCGACAAGCTTGTCCAATTCCTCGAGGGTGTAGGCGCGCCGGGCCGAGATCATGCCGTCGTGCCGTGTCACGCGGCTGCCGCCGACCGCCCCGACGCTGAGGGCGGTGCCCACGAGTGGGAGGAGGCCGCGGCGCAGGTCGTTGATGACGACACCGCGTCGCGCCACGCGCCGCAGCTCGCGGAGGACGGCGACCGCCTCGCCGGGGTCGAGATGGTGCATGAGCAATGAGCAGTGGCTCACGTCGAATGAATCGTCGGCAAACGGTAGCGACCGGGCGTCGCCCTCGATGACCTGAATTCGCTGCTCAGTGGCCGTCGAGCGACGGGCGATGGACAGCACCTCGGGATGCGTGTCGACTGCCGACGTCTCCCACCCACGCCGTGCGGCGAAGGCGATCGGCATATCGCCTCGCCCGGTGCCCGCATCGAGGATGCGCGCGGTGGCGTCTCCATCGAGCAGGCGACGAATGCCGGCGATGCTCGCGCCGGTACCGCCGGGCAGGCGATTCAGACGCGCGAGATCGGCGAGGTTGCGTGAGACCTCGGCCCTCGAGAGCTGGCCGCCATCGAGCAGCTCCGCCGCATCGGCCCGAAACGTCAATGGCAGGCTTCGCCGGGCCCGGCGGAGGGCGGTCAGCACAGCTGGGGTGCGGTCACGTCGTTGTCACCGTCGGATGATAGGCGTTGAATCACGGTGTACCGGATACGGCCCCGATCACCTCGCTGAATCAACGGGAGCCCCGCGCTACACTGAACCCCAGATGACCGTCACCATACCACCCACCACCGACACGACCGACACCACCGACACCAGACATCACAAGGTCGCCATCATCGGCTCCGGCCCCGCCGGGCTGACCGCCGCCATCTACGCCGCGCGCGCCAATCTCGAGCCCATCGTGATCGCCGGCAATGTGCCGATGGGCCAGCTGATGATCACCTCCGACGTGGAGAATTACCCCGGCTTTCCGCAGGGCATCCAGGGTCCCGAGCTTATGCAGCACTTCCGGGATCAGGCCGAGCGCTTTGGCTCGACGCTGGTTGAAAAGGACGCCACCAGGGTCGACTTCAGCGAACGGCCATTCGGGATCTGGGTCGGCGAGGACGAATACCGCGCCGATGCGGTGATCGTGGCCACCGGCGCATCGGCCCTGTGGCTGGGCCTGCCTTCGGAGGAGGCCTTCCGTGGCCGCGGCGTCAGCGCCTGCGCGACCTGCGATGGCTTCTTCTTCCGCGGCCGTGAGGTCGCAGTCGTGGGCGGCGGCGACACGGCGCTCGAGGAGGCGACGTTCCTGACCCGCTTCGCCGACAAGGTCACCATGCTCGTGCGGCGCGATGAGTTCCGCGGCAGCAAGATCATGCGCGACCGCGCCGAGCGCGACCCGAAGATCGAGATCCTCTTCAACCGGGAGGTCACCGAGGTCAAGGGCGAGATGACCGTCAACGCCCTCACCGTGCGCGACACCGCCAGCGGCGAGAGCAGCGACCTTGCCGTGCAGGGCATGTTCGTGGCCATCGGCTACAAGCCCAACACCGACCTGTTCACGGATCAGCTCAAGGTGGGACCGGGCGGATACCTCGAGCTCGTCGGCGAGACCGCCTCCGGGATCGAGGGTGTCTTCGTGGCCGGCGACGTCCACGATGACCACTACCGCCAGGCGGTGACCGCGGCGGGTGACGGCTGCAAGGCGGCCATCGACGCGGAGCGCTGGCTTGCCTCGGTCGGCGAGACCGAGGCCTCCACCGCCACGAACTGGTGAGCGCCCTCGCGGCTGAGTGATCGAGGTCGGTGCGTCCCTGCCCGGCCC
>JBBJNX010000209.1:0-4617 GCA_037721115.1 Candidatus Limnocylindria bacterium | reverse complement strand
CCGGTCACCAGCTCGAGGCGATCGATGCCCAGGGCATCCAGCGTGGCCCACTGGGCGCGCGCCATGTCGCGCGGCGTGATCGGCGGAAAGTTGGCGACATCGGACGGGCCGGTGGTCCCATAGCAGGAGCCGAGCAGGTTGATGCAGAGCACCTGGCGCTCGTCGGTGTCGAGCGCACGGCCCTGACCGATCAGTGGCTCCCACCAGTCACCGGCCGCATCGGCTGAGCCGGTCAGGGCATGGATGACAAGAACTGCCGAGGACAGCGTGGGCCCATCGCGGCGGTACGCGGCACGCAGGTCGGCGAGCGTCACACCGGCCTCGGTCCGCAATGGACCCAGGCGCAGCGGGGGCTCGCGTGGGCTGAGTGGAAGGAGCGTCACGCGGTGACCCCCTTGCCAACGGCAACGGTCAGCGCCTGGTCGAGGTCGGCGATGATGTCGTCGAGTGCCTCGATACCGACCGACAGCCGGACCAGATCGGCCGTCACGCCGGAGGCGCGCTGCTCATCCTCGCCCAGCTGCTGGTGCGTGGTCGAGGCCGGATGGATGATCAGCGACTTCGCATCGCCGACGTTGGCGAGCAGGCTGAACAGCTTCACGCTGTCGATGAGCGTGCGGCCCGCATCGGCGCCGCCTCGCACACCGAACGTGATGATCCCGCCCGAGCCACCGGCAAGGTAGCGCTGCGCATTGGCGTATGTCGGGTGCGAGGGCAGACCGGGATAGTTGACCCATTCGACGCGATCGTCGGCTTCGAGCCACTTCGCCACTGCCAGGGCATTCTGACTGTGCCGCTCGATGCGCAGCGGAAGGGTCTCGAGCCCCTGGATGAAGAGCCACGAATTGAACGGCGAGAGCGCGGGACCGATATCGCGCAGAAGCTGGACTCGCAGCTTGATGATGAAGGCCAGCGGTCCAAATGCGCCGGTGTAGCTGACGCCGTGGTACGACGGATCGGGATCGGTGAAGTCCGCGAAGCGCGGGCTGCCGGCCCAGTCGAACGTGCCGGCATCGACGACCACGCCGCCGATGGAGGTCCCGTGCCCGCCGATCCACTTGGTGGCCGAGTGGATGACGATGTCGGCCCCGTGCTCGATCGGCCTGGCCAGGAGCGGTGCGAAGGTGTTGTCGATGATGAGCGGGAGCTGATGCCGATGGGCCGCATCGGCGATGGCGGCGATGTCGGGCACGTCGAGCCGCGGATTGCCAATGGTCTCGATGTAGTAGCCCTTCGTGCGCTCATCGGTCCTGGCTTCGAAGTCCTCGGGCGCGTTGCCCTCGACCCAGCGCACCTCGATCCCGAAGCGTGGCAGCGTGTAGGCGAACAGGTTGTAGGTGCCGCCATACAGGCTGGTTGAGCTGACGATGTTGTCGCCGGCGCGCGCCAGGTTGAGGATGGTCAGCGTCTCCGCCGCCTGCCCGCTGGCGAGGCCGAGGGCCGCCACGCCGCCCTCGAGTGCCGCGATGCGCTGCTCGAAGACGTCGGTGGTCGGATTCATGATCCGGGTGTAGATGTTCCCGAACTCCTGGAGCGCGAAGAGCCGTGCGGCATGATCGGCGTCCTGGAAGTTGTAGGAGCTGGTGGCGTAGATCGGGACGGCGCGCGCGCCGGTGGTGGGATCGGGCTGCTGGCCGGCGTGGAGAGCCAGGGTCTCGGTCAGGAAGGCGCGCTCGGGGGCTGTGCCGCCGTTGCCATTGGTGTCGCTCATGGTTTGTATCGGTCCTTCATTGGTCGACCACGGTGGGTGAGCGAGAGCCACGCTGGTGGTCGAAAAATGCGACGCGGCCCCGGTGAGGTGAGCTGTTGCGGCTGATCCGCGTCGCTTGAAGGGATAGAAAAAGACCGCACTCATGTCTCTTGCGAGAGAGGTGCGGCCCCGATCAGGTCCTGAGTTGGTGCGCTAGGCGCGATTTTGGCTCAGGCAGATACCTCCAGGCGGCGGGGCCGCCAGGGCATACACATGGTCGTGTAGTGCGGGACGTGGTGATCGGGGAACATTGGGTCTGACCGTAGCAGCGCTGTCAAGCCCTCCGGTGGTACCCATGGGACGAATGCGGGCGCATGCGCATGATTCAGCACAGCGGCTCGTGCGTAGAGGCAGTGATCGACAAATCACGATCGCTTCATCCTTTAGGAGAAATTCACGTGCGAACCTGGAAGCCGACGTCACTGCTGCTCGCGGGCCTGATGGCCCTCGCGGCGTGCTCGTCCACCCCGGGCACATCCACCGAGCCGACCACGGCTGAGTCGAGTGCCCCCGAATCAACGGCTCCGGAGTCAACGGCTCCGGAGTCCCCCGCCGAGTCCATGGACATGGACATGGGCGGCGAGACCGCCATCAACAGCGACGCCGCCAACCTGCGGACCGATCTCGACTACCTGCTCGGAGAGCATCTGATCCTGGCTGCCAAGGCGACCGGCGCAGCGCTTGACGGACGGAGCGAAGAGTTCGAGGCCTACGGTGGCCTGCTGAACACGAACGGAACTGATCTCGGTGGGGCCATCGGCTCCATCTACGGCGACGAGGCCGCAGACGAGTGGAACCGAATCTGGAGCGCCCACAACGGGTTCTTCGTCGACTACACCACCGGCGTGGCGACCGATGACACCGAGCTCGCCGATGGCGCGGTCGAGGATCTGACCACCATCTACGTCCCGGAGTTCAGCTCGTTCCTTGCCGGAGCCACCGGGCTGCCGGAAGACGCGATCACCGACCTGGTGACCGATCACGTCCTTCAGACGAAGGCCGTCGTCGACGCGCAGGCCGCCGGTGATTGGGAGGCCGCATACGAGGCCATCCGCACCGCTTACGCCCACATGCAGATGATCGGCGACGCGCTTGCGCCGGCGATCGCTGAGGGCAACGACATCGATGGCGAGGCCATTAATCCCGCCGTCGACTTCCGAGTCGCCCTGAACCAGCTCCTCCAGGAGCACCTCTTCCTCGCGAGCTTCGCGACCGGTTCCGCCCTTGACGGTCGGGACGACGAGTTCGCCGCGGCCGGAGCCGCGCTGAACACGAACGGCACGGACCTCGGTGGCGCGATCGGCGGACTCTTCGGCCAGGACGCCGAAGACGAGTGGAACCGCATCTGGAGCGCACATAACGGCTTCTTCGTCGACTACACCACGGGTGTGGCCACCGACGACATGGCTGCGCAGGACCAGGCCGTCACTGATCTGACGGAGACGTACGTCCCCGAGTTCAGCGCCTTCCTGGCCGGGCCGACCGGTCTTCCGGAAGAGGCCCTCGCGGAGCTGATCACCGAGCACGTGCTCACCACCAAGGCGATCGTCGATGCCCAGGGCAGCGGCGACGCAGCAGCGGCGGCCGATGCTGACCGCGAGGCAGCGCAGCACATGCGCATGCTGGGCGATCCGCTTGCGGAGGCCATCGTGGCCGCGCAGCCGGAGAGCTTCGAGTAGCTCCTCACTCCAGGGGCGGTCCGGACTGTCCGGGCCGCCCCTTTTTCCTTACACAGAAGGTTGATGTTATGAGACTCAAATTCCTGATCCCGGCGCTGTTGATCGGGCTCGTCGCCTGCTCATCGCCTGCCGAGAGCAACGCGCCCGAATCCGATGCCCCCGCCTCCGAGGCTCCGTCGGCCGAAGCGCTCGCGGTCAGCGTCGCGGACTTCATGATCGATCCCTCGGCGCTCGAGGTCACCGGCTCCACGGTGACGATCGACGTGACCAACGACGGCCCGACCCCCCACAACTTCACCGTCCGCGATGAGGCCGGCGAGGTCGTGATGGCCACGGCGGACCTCAGCGTCGATGGGACCGAAACCATTACCGCCGAGCTTGAGCCCGGGGAGTACACGACGTTCTGCTCGCTGGCAGGTCACGAGAGCCTGGGCATGGTCGGGACGCTCACGGTGACTGAGTCCTGAGTCGAGGCGACGGTTCATACTGTCCGTGACGTCATCGAATGGAGCAAGCCATGACCGATCAGCCGATTCGCGAGCCCGAGCCAGCCGACCGACAGCTCGACCGAACCGACGAGGAGCCAGAATCCGAGGAGGGTTCCGCACCAATCCGGCCGAGCGCCGCCGAGGGCGGGGATGGAGAGGACGGCGGTCCGCGCCCTCCCCGCCCCAGCCAGGCCGAGGGTGAGCGCGACTGACGGAGGATCTCGGAGCCATGCGCGCCCATTCGATCACCATGCTGGGAACCGGCCTGATCGGCGACTTCTACACCGCGACGCTGCACGGACAGCGAGGTCGCGACCGGGTGCGGGTCGTCTATTCGCGCACCGATGAGCGAGGCGGCGCCTTCAGCCAGCGGTGGGACATCCCGGAGCACACTACCGACATGCAGGCGGCGGTGAACCACCCAGAGACCGATGTCGTGGTGGTCGGCCTGCCCAACTACCTGCACGAAGAGGCGGTCGCGGCGGCCGCCGGAGCGGGCAAGGCGGTGCTGTGCACGAAGCCGCTCGGCCGCAATGCCGATGAGGCGCGCCGGATCCTGGAGACCGTTGAGAAGGCGGGAGTCTTCGGCGGCTACCTCGAGGACCTGTGCTACACGCCGAAAACGCTCAAGGCGGTCTCGGCGGTCGAAGCCGGCGGTCTTGGCGACGTCACCTGGGTTCGCTCGCGTGAGACGCATCCG
>JBBJNX010000208.1:0-4627 GCA_037721115.1 Candidatus Limnocylindria bacterium | reverse complement strand
GCCGTACATCGACTCGCCGGCGATGATGCGCGCCACGGCATCGCGGAGCGCATCGGCCTCGACGGGCACGAGCTCCGACCAATCGCGTGTCAACCCGAACGGCCGATGCCCTCCCCCGCTGCGCTTGCCGGCCCGAGCCGTCTCTTCGTGCTTGCGCTTCTCTCGGATCGACAGGTTGTCTGACTCCATCTCGGCGAATATCGACATGAGACGCGGGAGCAACTTGCCGACCATCGGCGCCGTGGTGTCGATTCCGTCGCGCACCGTCGCCAGATTGGCGCCGACGCGCTCGCAGCGCGCCCACAGCTCCTCGAAGTCGCGCGGACGACGGAGCAGGCGGTCCATCTTCCAGGACAGGATCACGTCTACCTCACCGGCCTCCAGGGCGGCGAGCAGGGTGGCGTAGCCGGGTCGTACCACGTTGCGATAGGCGGACAGGTCCGTATCGACGTACTCGTCAACGATGCTCCAGCCGCGAGCAGCGGCGAACGAGTGGCAGTCCTCGACCTGCCGAGCGGTGGCAGTCTCCTCGCCGGATCGGTCGCGACTGAGACGGGCGTAGATGGCTGCGCGGGTGGTCATGTCCGCAGTCTATACCATTAGGCGTAGGTCCGCCGGGGCGAGGTTGATGGTGATGCGGCGCGAGGGAACCTCGAATCCCGAGTTACGGAGGGCCGCTCGCACTCGCTCGCGAGCCTCCAGCACGGCACTCCCCGCCAGCCCGACGATCGTCAGGCCCGGCAGGCCGAAGGCAACGTCAACCTCCACGCGCACGGGCACGCCGTCAACGCCAACAATCGATGCGCTCAACGCCGTGGCAAGCATCGCTGGTCCTCGGTGGAGGCGAGGATGGTGCGGGAAGTGCCGGTCGCCCGCCTGCTCGCCTCCCTACTAACCAGCGGCGACCGGCGCTGCCAAGGCTAGGGAGCGCCGATTACCGGCGGCTTAGGGCCGGCTTATCGCTTTCTGCGGCGAGCTTCGCATCGAGCTCGGCGGCGAACTTCGAGACGCTCTGCCCGAGCGGACCGTCCGGGCGCGATGACATGAACGGCTCGCCCGAGTTGAGTGCGCTGATGGCGCCGCGATACTCGTTGATCACCTGGTAGTCGATCCTGCGGCCCAGGGCAGACTCGGCATTGTCGACGTTGATGCCGGTATATGCGTTCGATCGGTTGAGCACCAGCTGGATCTTGCCGCGCTCGTAGCCGAGCGACTCCATCGTCTCGATCACGAGGCGCACATTCTTGAGGCAGGAGAGGTCGGCGGTCATCACCACGAAGATGACATCGGCCTCATCGAACAGCTGAAGGTTGAAGTCGTCGATCGACTTGGCCATGTCGATGACCGTGTAGTCGTAGGCCTTGCGCATGAGGGCCAGGATGTGCGAAAGCGATCGCGGATCGGAGCGCTGCCGCTCGACCACCAGGTCGGCGGATTCAGGATTCGGGGGCGCCAGCAGCAGCTCCAGACCGGAGCGATGCGACACCATCAGCTTCTTGAGTAGGTCCGCGTCAAGGTCGGGCTCGCTGATGGCATTCACGATCGAAGAAGAGTCGAGGCCGAGATCGAGGAAGACGCGCATGTCGCCGAACTGGAGGTTGGCGTCGACGAGTGCGGTCTTGCGCTTCAGCCGCCCGGCCAGGGCGATGGCGCTGTTGATGGCCATCGTCGTGGTCCCGACGCCACCCTTCGCGCCGTAGAAGCACGCGAGACGCCCGAGCGTGGTCTTCTCGGCGTCCGGCTTTCGCGGCTGTCCGGATCCCGAGCGCGCCAGGAGTGCCTTGATGCGGGCGATCAGCTCGAGCGGATGGAAGGGCTTGACGATGTCATCGTCGGCCCCGGCGCGAAGCCCCTTCACGCGCTGCTCCACGTCGGCCTCGGCGGTCAGCATGATGATCGGAACGCGCCGACCCGCCTTCTCGGCAGCCCGAATCTGCTGCGTCGCCACGTAACCATCCAGCCGCGGCATCGCCACGTCCATCAGGATCAGGTCCGGATCGATGGACGCTGCCATCTCCACGCCGGCCTGCCCGTCGGAGGCGACGTGCACCTCGAACCCCTCCTGCTTGAGGGTGAAGACCAGGACGCGCTGGATATTCAGATCGTCGTCGACGACCAGGACCTTGGTGGCAGCCAATCTCAGACCCCTGACGATGATGAACGGCGCGATTATAGAGTCCCGACCGTCCCATTCCTTGAACCGATGCGTACGGCCACTACCCCATCGGTACCCCCCCCCATTCCCACAACACCTATCCCAGGTGCTTCTCCAAAAAGGCGAGCACGCGATCCCGATACGCGATCGGGTCGACCGCATAGGCCTCCGCGTGTCCCGCGCCCTCGACGACCATCAGCTCCTTCGGCTCCCCCGCCGCCTTGAACAGGCGGATGCCCTGCGTCCAGCTGATCAGCCGATCCTCGCGCGGCGCGATCACCAGCAGAGCCCGCGGTGCGATTCGCGCGACCGCGCGAATCGGATCCATCAGGCGCGAACGCACCCGCAGCATTGCGCCGCCGACCACCAGGCGCGCGCCGATGCCCGGCAGCGGATACCCGGACTGGCGCATCCGACTGGCGATCGGATGGCGCAGCTCGGCGAATGGAGCATCGGCCACGACAGCCGCGACGGGCAGGCCAGGCGCCGCGACCAGGGCGATGGCTGCTCCCATGCTGATCCCGAACAGCGCGGTCGGGCCCAGCCCGCGGCTCTCCACGAAGTTGACGGCGGCGGCCACGTCGCGGCGCTCGTGCGATCCCAGCGTCACCATGCCGCCCTCGCTCTCACCATGACCGCGAAAGTCGAACTGGAGCACATGGTGACGCTCCTGAAGCCAGGGGACGAAGGCGGCGAGCTCAGGCAGCCGATTGCCCGAGAATCCATGCATCACGATCACGGCGGTCCGCGTCTCGCGGCCAGCCGGGATCAGCCAGCCAGAAAGGGTGACGCCATCATCGGTCGTGAAGCGCACGGCTTCGTACTCGAGGCCGATATCCGCCGGGGTCGCCGGTCCACCGAGGGGATCCGGCCGGAAGGGCCGGACCTCGGGACGCACGAGCAGGCGGGAGCCGCGCACGCCGACGAACGCGAGGTAGGCACCGGCAGCCAGGCCGGCCGAGCGGCCGACCGCACGCAGGATGTCGCGGATCATCCGACCTGTGGCGTCCTCGGCTGATCCGCCGCCGTGCTGGCTGACGGCCGCATCTCGCGCATCGCCGCGGTGATCGGCCGCGTCAGCTCGGAAAGCTCCATCGGCACGATCCACTTGGTGCTGGTCCCATCGGCGAGCGTTTTGAGCGCCTCGAGGTACTGGAGCGCCATCGTCTTCTCGTCGATCCCGCTGGCGGCGCCGAAGATCGTCTGGAGAGCGTTGGCGTAGCCCTCCGCACGAAGGATCTGCGACTGGCGCTCGCCCTCGGCGCGAAGGATGCTCGACTGCTTGTCGCCCTCGGCCACATTGATGGTGGCCTGGCGCGTGCCTTCCGACTCGGTGATGTTGGCGCGCCGGTTGCGCTCGGCGCTCATCTGGCGGTTCATGGCGTCCTGGATATCCCGCGGCGGCACGATCTCGCGGATCTCGACGCTGGTGATCTTGACGCCCCAGCGCTCGGTCACCTCGTCCAGCTTGGCGCGCAGGATGTGATTGATCTCCTCGCGCTTGGCCAGCACGTCATCGAGCGGGATATCGCCGATCACGGCACGCAGCGTCGTCGCGGCAAGCGCCTGGGACGCGCCGGTGAAGTCGACCACCGCGGTGACGGTGACATCGGGCTGGAATACCTTGGAATACACGAGGAAGTCGATGCTGATCGGCGCATTGTCCTTGGTAATGCAGGTCTGCTGCGGCACCTCGAGGAAGCGCTCGCGCAGGTCAACCTTGACCGACTGCTGAACGAACGGGATCAGAAGGACGATGCCCGGGCCCCGCGAGCCCTGGAGGCGTCCGAAGAAGAAGACGACCAGGCGTTCGTACTCGCGCACGATGTGGACGATGCTGAACAGCAGCCACAGCACGACCACGAGGCCGATGGCCAGAAAGATGAGACCGGCAAAGTCTTCCATGGTGTGTCGCTAGCCCTCCGTTGCTCCCCCATCGCCGGCGCGCGCCGGCTCCACGATCAATTCAAGTCCTTCGACCCCGACAATGCGCAGCGGGGTCCCGGGACCGATGTCGGCCGCTCGGCTTCGAGCCGACCAGCTCTCGCCGCCAGCATAGGCGATCCCCGTCGGGCCGATGAGGGTCTGGGCCGTACCCATGGAACCGACCAGTTCAACGACCGGCTTGTCCGTCACGCCGCCGACGCGCCGCATCTGGAGCAGCGCTCGCACCATCACCCAGATGTACATGACCCCGACCGCGACCGCGATGGCGATCAGCCACGGGCTGACGCTGACATCGATGGCATCCACGCCAGGCTCCACCCCCGTCCACAGCGCAAACGCGCCCAGCACGAACGCGACGATGCCCCCGATTGTCAGTAGCCCGAAACTGGTGACCACCACCTCCAGCGCGAAGAGCCCGATGCCGATCAGGATCAGCAGCAGGCCACCCACGTTGAGCGGCAGCGCATTCGAGCCGATGAAGGCCAGGACCAGGGCGATCGCCCCGAGAATCCCCGAGAAGAAGTT
>JBBJNX010000207.1:0-4649 GCA_037721115.1 Candidatus Limnocylindria bacterium | reverse complement strand
TGGAACGATCGACCAGCCGCATGCCGACGACGGCGGTCAGGCCTACAGCCAGGATGACGACGGCAGCCGTCGCAAGGCGTGCCGGCATGAACCAGCTCGCCCGGGGTGGACCTGCCACTCGCGCCCGAGAGGTCACATCGGCGACCACCGCGGCCGGCTCCCAGGACGATTCCGGTCGCTCGACATAGTCCCTCAGCGCGGACTCCAGCCGCTGCTCGAACCGGTTCATCGGCTCATCCATGGTCGAGGTCCTTTCGCATCCGTGTCAGCAGGCGTTGGAGTCGGGAGCGGACGCCCTCGGGTGACAGGCGCAGATGCGCGCCGATCTCGCCTGAGGTCATGCTCAGCGCGTAGCGGAGCACCGAGCAGCTCGCGTTCGGGCGGATCAAGCCGGGCCAAAGCGTCGTCCAGGTCCAGCCGCTCGATGTCGCCGGCTGGGTCGGTCGTCCCTTGATCCTGTGGTGCGCGCAGCTCCCGCACCGCGTCCACCCGGTGGCGGCGAAGCTGCTGGCGCGCCTCGTTGGCCGCCACGCTGAGCAGCCACGAACGGAGCTTGGCCTCATCGCGGAGGGTCGGCGGCCGGCTCCAAAGTCGGTGCCAGGCGTCTTGCGTGGCATCACGCGCCAGATCCGGGTCGCGGCAGATGACCATGCAGAGGCGCACCATGTCGGCGTCGTGGGCGACGACCAGCTCGGTGAAAGCGGCATGATCGCCCTGTCGGACGCGGGCCAGCACCGTCACGGGGACTGCGTCGGACCGCTCCACTACCACCGGCACGTCCATATCTACCTGATGCACGGGAGGCAGGAAGTGTTTCACGCCCGGTCGCTTCCCCATGACCGTCGGAGGCCGTCGCGTACACTGCCATCCCGAGTCGATGCTGTTGCCGCAGGAGGCACGAGGCGACCATGACTATGATCAGGGCCCTGGCGTTCGGCGCGCTCGTCTGTCTCGCCTCGTGGGCCGCGCTGGCCATGGCCGCCGGCAATGTCGGGCTTCAGCACTCGGTGAGTCGCGACCCGGTCTTCTTCGCGACGACCTACCCGGTGACCATCGCCCTGAGCCTTGCGGCTGCTTTCGCGGCCGCGTTCATCTTCGCCCGCATCCAGCGAACGCCGCGGGCCTTCGCGCTCCTGGGTGCGCTGGCGGTCCTGCTCGGCGATGTCGTGGCGGGTTTCATGGTCGCGCCGGTCATGGTCGGCGAGCTGGAGTTCGAACACGGCTTCATCGTGCTGCTGGCCATCAGCCTCTACGGGCTGCAGCTCGCCGCGGCCTGGCTGGGCGCCTTCCTGGGCTCTCGAGAGGGCGGGCAGGTGCCAGCCGGGGAGTCGAGCCTGGAGAGCCCGTAGCCGGGGACTCGCGTACCATCGAAGCACTGCAAGGAGGCATCGATGAGCGTACAGACCCAGCAGGTAGGCAGAGCCGAAGACATCGACGCCCACGTCGATGCGCTCTACCGCGACGGCATCACCTCGACCAAGGGAGCCTTCCCGCGCGACTGGGTCGAGCGCCTGCGCGAGGACATGGAGGCCGGCTTCGCAGGGGCCATCGCCCGACCAGGCGGGACCGTTCCCAGGGGTCCCCAACGCTGGTACATCGAGATGCACCCTGAGGACATCCGCGGCTTCGTGGACCTCGTGTCCCATCCCTGGGTCCGAGCTATGGCGGAGGCGGTGCTGGGTGCCGACTATCGCATCGTGGAAGTCGGCTTCGACGTGCCCTTCAAGGGTGCCAAGGATCAGCCCTGGCACCGCGACTTCGCATCGCCCGTCGATACCTACCAAGACCGGCGCATCACGTCGCTCGCCTTCAACCTGACGGGCGTGGACGTCACGCCGGAGATGGGCCCGTTCGAGATCGCTCCCGGCAGTCAGTGGGATGACGGACGCGGCTGGAAGCACGAGATGTTCCCGCCGCGCGATGAGTGGCCGCGCTACGCCGCCCTCGGCGAGCGCCGCTTCCCGCGCATGGGTGACATCTCCTGCCGCACCGCACTCGCGCTGCACCGCGGCACGGAGCACGCCTCAGAGACGTCCCGCCCCGTGCTTATCCTCGGTGTCGTGACGGGTCAGGTGGCGAACCCCGACGAGCACGACCTGGAGATCACGCGTGCGTTCCACGCGAGCCTTCCAGAGGACGTCCGCGGGCACCTGCTCTGCCGCGTGGTGGACGAGCTGACACCGCTCACCCAGCGCCATGACATCGAGGGCCTGGAGATGGGCGCCGAGAGCTAACGCGAGGGGCATCCCGATGGTGCCATCAGCCGTCGCAGTTAGTCATCGGATCCGTTCGATGCAAGGAACCGCAGCGCTCGTTCGTCTATCTCCCTCATGAGGGCGACCGTAGTCGGAGATGTGATGCCGTCTCGGGAAGCCGGCGTGCCGCGCATCGGCCTGGATGACTTCGGCGCCTTCTACGAGCGGAACTATGCCCGCGCATTTCGCACGGCCTTCGCCATCGTCGGAGAGCGGAGCATCGCCGAAGACGTCACGCAGGACGCCTTCGTAGCCGCGTTCCGCGGGCGTGATCAGTACCGGGCAGGATCGACTCGCGAGACCTGGCTGCTCCGTATCGTCGTCAACAAGGCGATCGATCATGAACGCCGTCGGCGGCGGATCACGATGCTTCCCATCGTCGCCGAGACCAGCCCGCTCTTGGACGACGATCACCGGACGATAGACCGCCTGGACCTTCAAAGCCTGCTCGGACGGCTGGGCGCCACGCAGCGAGCTGCCATCGTCCTGCATTACCTCAACGACCTCGACTATCGAACGGTCGCGATCGTGATGGCCACCAGCGTCGGCAACGTCGGCGCTCTCCTCAGCCGAGCGCGTGCCGAACTGAGAAGGCAACTGGAGATGGATGCGAACGCGGAGGCGCGAAGGCGATGACCGACGACGAACAGGACGCCCGACTGCGTCAGGCGCTCAAGGATGAGTACGCCGACGAGCAAGGATCGCAGCCCGCCTGGGAAGGGTCGCCGGCCCGGCTGCGCATCGAGTCGCGTGGTACCGCCGGCGGCAGCCGGCTGTGGCAGGCCGTGGCTGCCACCCTGATGCTGGTGGTGGTGGGCTCGGTCCTCGTGCTCATGCCGAGAGGGCCGATGGCAGGCGACGACCCGAGCCTCTGATGCCGCGGCGGCTCCGGCCTCCGGGCCGACCAGCCGATCACCGTCGCCCACCATGGCGGAGCCGGCCACGACACCGCCGGCGGAGCCGTCGCGGACCACCTCGAGCGCCCCCAGTGCAAGCCCGGAGCCGTCTCGAACGCCTGGAGTCCCACCGATATACGGCCCCGAGTACGGCGAGGACCATCCCGAGGCACCACCGCCCGTGACCGTGCGCGCGGGCGATACGACGTTCGGCCTTCGACCCCATACGTACTGCTACTTGAACGGGTGCATCACCGGTGCGCCGGCATCCGAACAGCCGGGCGTCGGGGAGGCGGGCCGCGTCGAGATCGAGTTCCCGCTCGACGGCTGGACGTTCTCGGCCTCGTTCGTCCCGGTGGGCGTTGCCTGCTCCAGATGGCAGTCAGTCCCGCTCGCGAAGACCGGCGACCACACCCATGTCCTGGAGCCGGCTGGGTTCGCGGGCACCTACGACGTGACGCTGGCCGGCCGAGGCGATGGCGACCTCTTCGTCACCTTTCGGTGGACGACGCCACACGACGGCCCGCTGCCCGTCCCCGAAGCACGGCTGGCCATCCTCAGTGGCGACGAAGGAGATGTCAGCGGCTCCGGCGTGGAGCTCGAGCTTTCGGGGCTGAGGGCCACGCCTCGGTCTGCCAGCGCCGAAGTCACCGTGACGGCGGCGAACGGCCGGTCGATCACCTTCAAGCCGGTGGAGGCCACCAATGCCAGGGGCTGCTTCGGCGAAGGTGTCGTTTACTGGGACGGGCCCGACAGAGTGGGATTCCGAGCGCCTCGGCTCGGACCGGCACCATTCACCTACGATGTCGCGGTCGTGCTCGACGGCGTCCGCTATACCGCTCGCGCCGCTTGGCCAGCCGACGTGATCGAGGGCAACGAGCCCTCGGTGGCGCTGACGTTCTCGCCACCGCTCCCAGCCCTTCCCTGACCCGTTCAGGAAACCGCGTATCCGGATCGGTGCGCGGCACGCCGGAGCGTCAGCACCAGCCCAGTGTGCGTCAGCGGCTCATTTGAATAGCGGCCGCAGCTCAAGGCCAGACTCATTGGTGATCGCCCATCGTGTCGACGCGTCGAATGACTCATCCGCGAGCGCGAACGGATCGATCGCTTCGTCGCCGAGGGTCACTCGGCGGTCGGGTCAGCGACCTGACCGATGAAGAGCGGCGTCCCGGTCGCGGTGTGGCGGACGACGAACGCGAAGGGATGGTCGGCAAGTACGACGATATCGGGCTCGGGAGGCACGGACCCAGCCATCCCGCCTCCGGTGACGGCGGCCGCCTCGGTGCCCCATTCATCCACCGTGATGTTCGCCCGGTGGATGACCTCCGAGATCGCCAGGTCGAGGTGTGTCATCGCGGAGAAGTCGGCTGCCGGCTCGAACGGCAGCTCCATCCAAGGTCGATCATCAGCGGCTTGAGGTCGAGGTCCGTGGCCAAGTCCCACTTCGGCACTCGATGGCCGTATCGGCTCGGCCGGCCCGCGTCCGCGAGTGGCGCGG
>JBBJNX010000206.1:0-4691 GCA_037721115.1 Candidatus Limnocylindria bacterium | reverse complement strand
CGACCCAGACGCCCGTTCCGACCCAGACGCCCGTTGCGACCCAGACGCCCGTTCCGACCCAGACGCCCGTTGCGACCCAGACGCCCGTTCCGACCCACTCGCCCGCACCGACCGCGGTCCCGGTCGCCGGCACGATGTACACGGTGCAGCGCGGCGACTCGCTGGCGGCCATCGCGCGTGCCTACAGCACGACCAGTCAGCAGCTCGAGGCCTGGAATGCGGCGCGTTACCCGTCGCTGGCGGGGAACCCGAACGTGATCGAGCCCGGATGGGTCCTCGTGGTCAGCGGAGCTGCGAATGTCACGCCGCGGCCGGTTCCCGTTCCCACCGCCGCCCCCGCAACGCCCAAGTCCACCGCGCAGCCCACCGCGAAGCCCACCTCGCCGCCGCCGAGTGGCGCGGGCTGCACCGCGGGCAACCGCGTCGCGGCGGGATCGGCGCAGACGTTCCGTACCATCCCGAATGCGGGACCCGGCGTCGCCCTGACGTTTGACATGGGCGGCCGCATGGATCCGGCCGTCGACATCATGAACTTCCTGGTCGCCAACAGGGTGTGCGCCACGATCTTCGCCACCGGGATCATGGCCCAGACACCGCGAGGGGCGCAGGTCATGGCCATCATCAAGGCCAACCCGAACCTGTTCGAGATCGCAAACCACACGATGTACCACTGCGACCTCGTGCGCGGTGGCGGGGGCTCACCGTCGACGGCACCCTGCGCCGGCGGACCATTCAACGCTGACCGGGTTCGCAAGGAACTGGTCGATGCCGAGGTCATCCTGCGCAATGGAACCGGCCAGAACCCGCAGCCCTACTGGCGTCCGCCCTACGGCTCCCTCAGCTCCGGCGTCATTAGCGCCGCCGCATCCGTCGGGTACACCAAGACATTCATGTGGGACGTGGACACCATCGACTGGAAGCCGGTCAGCGATGGCGGTCCGTCCGCCGAGCAGATCGCAGCGAAGGTGATCGGCAATTCAGTGAACGGCTCCAACGTGATGTTCCACCTCGGTGGCTTCGAAACCCTCGACTCACTCCATTTGATCATTCCCGGCCTCCGCGACCGCGGCTTCAAGCTCACCAGCCTCTCCGACCTGCTGAACTGATCTCGCGCTCATTCGCCGGCGCCGCGTTTGGTCAGGCGATCGCCTTGCGTGCATCTGCCGGGACGCGGCCGCGCATTCGGTCAGCTGCACGCTCCCTGGTCAATAGCGGAAGCAACGGCGAGTCCAGAGCGACCCCCGGTCAATCGGAGCGGAGGACCGCGGCGAGTGCCAACCAGGTTGGCCTTGTGACCGATGGGTGACGGTTCCTCGGTCGTATGGCTACGTGGCTTGGCATAGCGACCGAGGAGCGGGCGGATCGGTCCACTGGCCGGTCGTAACGCCAACCTGAATGGCGGCCGGCCTTCCGCCGCAAGCGAGTCCGTCGGTGTCCGCCACCGGAGACCGAAGGTCCACCATGTCCCGCTCAGCCGCCGGTCTCTGTCCGCCCCTCCCTCGAAGAAGCTGAGGCGGCGATAGCCTCGCCGAAGATCCGGACGGCGGCATCCACTGATGCGGCGTCGACGATCAGCGGTGGCGAGAATCGGAGCGATGATTCGCCGCACTCGAGGGTCAGGAGCCCGAGCCGGAAGGCCGCTTCCTGGATGGCCTCGGCCGTCTGATGAGAATCGAATTCGACACCGAGCATGAGCCCGACGCCTCGAATGTCGCGCACGGAGTCCACGTCAGCGGCCACTCGCTCGAGCCCGGAGCGCAGGCGCGCGCCCATGGCGGTGGCGTTCGTCATTCCCTCCGACTCGATGATGTCGAGGGTTGCCAGCCCGGCGGCAGCGCAGATCGGGTTGCCGGCGAACGTCGAGCCGTGGGCGCCGGGCGGCCAGGTCCAGACCGAATCGCGCGCGATGAACGCGCCGATCGGCATGCCCGAAGCAATACCCTTGGCCGTGGTCAGGATGTCCGGCTCGACGCCGGTGTGATCGATCGCCCACCACGAGCCGGTGCGTCCCATGCCGGACTGGATCTCATCGGCGATGAGGAGGATGCCGTGCTCATCGCAGATCTCGCGAAGACCCTCCATGAACGAGGTTGGGGCGGGAAAGTAGCCGCCCTCGCCCTGGATCGGCTCGACCACGATGGCCGCCACATCCGACGGCGAGATCTGCCGCCCGAAGATGGTCCCACGCAGGTGTGCCAGCTCCGCCGATCCGTCGCCGCCGGAGTCCTCGCGCCAGGCGCGGATGCGCGGGAACGGCGCGTGATGCACCATCGGGATCAGGGGACCGAACCCGGCGCGCTGCTTGACCTTGGAGTTCGTCAGCGAAAGCGCGCCCATGGTGCGACCGTGGAACCCGCCCTCGAAGGCGATGATTCCGGACCGATGCGTGTGGTATCGGGCAAGCTTGATGGCGCCCTCGACCGCTTCGGTGCCCGAGTTGGTGAGGAAGACGCGCGCCTTCTCCTTGAAGGGAGCGATGGCGGCCAGGCGCTCCATGAACTCGGTATAGCGCGGCTCATAGAAGTCGGTGGCGGCGATATGGATGAGCCGATCCGCCTGCTCCTTGATGGCAGCGACCACCTTCGGGTGCGAATGCCCGGTCGAGCAGACGGCGATGCCTGCCGCGAAATCAAGGAATCGGTTGCCGTCGACATCGGTCACGACCATGCCGGAGCCGGACTCCGCCACGAGCGGGTAGGCGCGAGTGAGGGATGGTGAGGCGACTGCCTCGTCGCGCGCGATGAGCTCGCGGGCCTTCGGGCCGGGCAGCTTGGTGATGATGTGCGGTGCGGCCTGCTCGTGGACAGCCGCATGCGAGGGTGTGGCCTCGAGGGTGGTCATCTGGTGTAGCACTCCGGGTTCGGAGCGGCGCGTCCTGCCCGCGCACCTTGGCTAGTCCGCTGCATCCTAGCAGGCGCCATCCGGTCTGCTAACCCCCGGTCATCGGATGGTGGGACGGCGCACGCGTTCGTTGCCGATGGCCCACAGGCTGGCACCCAGACCGACGGCCGCGGCCGCGAAGAGCGGGCCTCCACCGAATGCGTTCGCCCAGGCCAGGCCGGCGAGCGCGATCCCGCTGCCGAAGGCCGACATGACGATGACCTGCCCGGGATCGCCTCGCACGCGTCCCGCGAGATACGCAACGACGACGCCGGTGACGAAGCCCGCGATCGCGAGAGGGCTGAAGAGGATGGCGGTGGGGATCATGCGAGGCCGATCATCGCACGACCTCGAAGGCGCGCTCCCGACGCCTCCCGAAGCGGTAGATGGCGAAGTCATCGTTGAACGAGGCCGCCCGCACGATGCCCAGTCGCTGCATGACGGCAAAGCTCGTTCGATCGACGATGGAGAAGCCCTGGTCGACGAATGACAGGCCGATGCTCCAGGCGGCCTCGAGATCCGCCGGACCGGCCGGTTCCACCGATGTCGCGGTGGACCGGATGGCAGCCCAAAAGCGTTCAGCCGCGTCTCGACCCAGCCGGCGCTGGAGCAAGAGCCAGCACTCGACGATGACGTGATCCGTGGTCAGGAGAGGTTCGCCCGCTCCCAAGATGTCGATGGCGCGCGTATGACTGCTGTCCCCGAGATCAGCGGCCGCATAAAACGCCGAGGTGTCGACGAACAGGGTCAACGCCTCGGATGCTCGGCTTCGACCGCATCGCCGATGTACGCCTCCTTGTGGCGTGCGATGTCGGAGCCGCCAGAGTCGCCCAGCGCGAAGAGCGTCGATACATCCCCGCTGCTCTGCTCACCTCCGAGGTCTGCGCGGACGAGCCGACGAAGGTATTCGGCCAGTGAGACGCCGAGGTCGGCTGCTCTGCGGCGGGCCCTCCAATGATCATTCGAATTTAGGGTAATCTGGGTGCGCTGTGTCATGATGGCGCCATCATACCATCACCGATGAGCCCGGGTCCTTGGTAGATCAGGCCGGTCCACAACTGGGCCACGTTGGCACCGGCCTCCAGGGCAGCGGCTGCTTCAGCGCCGCTTCCGATGCCGCCCGAGGCGATGATCGCGAAGGGGGGACGAGCCAGGAACCGAGCCCGACCGATTGCATCGAGTGTGCGTCCAAGGAGGGGACGGCCCGACAGGCCGCCCGGTTCGGCCGCGAAACCCGAGGTGAGGCCGTTGCGATTCGTCGTGGTGTTCGACAGGATCACGCCGGCCGCCGGCGACGAGACGAGGGCGCTGATGAGATCCTCCAGGCGGGAAACGTCAAGGTCCGGCGCGAGCTTCACGAGGATGGGTGGTCGCGGTGCTGCGGCGCGCACGGCGCCAAGGAGATCGAGCAGGCGACCGGGATCCTGGAGGTCGCGCAGACCGGGGGTGTTGGGGCTGCTGACGTTGATTGTGAGGTAGTCGGCGACATCGGCGACCATGCGGGCCGCCGCCGGATAGTCGGAATCATCGCCATCACGGTTGCGCCCGATATTGACGCCGATGACGAATCCTGCGGGCAGCGACGGCCGAGCCTCCGCGATTCGGCGCACGAGCCCATCGGCTCCAGCATTGTTGAAGCCCATCCGGTTGATGAGGGCCTCGTCCTCGGTGAGGCGGAAGAGACGCGGGCGCGGGTTCCCGGCCTGTGGTCGCGGCGTGACCGTGCCGAGCTCGATGCAGCCGAAGCCCAGCGCCGCCCAGCCACGTATGGCGACGCCGTCCTTGTCGAAGCCGGCGGCCAGGCCGATCCG
>JBBJNX010000205.1:0-4712 GCA_037721115.1 Candidatus Limnocylindria bacterium | reverse complement strand
CCCTGGCAGGGACGGGGTAGAGGTTCGCCTCTACCCCGTCTCTTGTTGTCTGGCGAACGTTCGGATTCGGCGAGCCGTCACGCGGGCGGTGTGACGCGGCGGCCCAGTCGATACTCGGTCAGATAAACCGGGTTCGGCGTCAGGCCGCGGATCCCGCGCCAAGTACCGACCCGCACCGCACCGGACTCTAGGACCTCGTGGCCATGCTCAACGTCCCTCATGGCGCTAGACTCGGCCAAATGGCAGCGAACCCGTCGACTCATCTCAGCGGCAGCGCGGGCACACCCTCCGGACGCACATCCACCGGCTTCACGATCTGGTTCACCGGGCTGTCGGGATCGGGCAAGAGCACGGTGACGGCCATCCTCGAGCGTGAGCTCCGTGCGCGTGGCCTCAGGGTCGAGGTCCTTGATGGAGATGCAGTCCGTACCAACCTGACCCATGGCCTCGGGTTCAGCCGGGAGGACCGGAACACGAACATTCGCCGTGTTGGCTGGGTCTGCGAGATCCTGTCGCGCAACGATGTCGTGGCAATCGCTGCGGTGATCAGCCCGTACCGGGCGGCGCGGGATGAGGTTCGAAGCAGGATCGGTCGCTTCATCGAAGTTCATATGGAAGCTCCCGTCGAGGTGCTTGCGCAGCGCGACGTGAAGGGCCTCTATCGGAAGGCGCTCGCAGGCGACATTCCAAATTTCACGGGCGTCACCGACGACTACGAGCCTCCACTGCGTCCCGAGGTCACCTGCCATTCCGATGGAAGCGAGACACCGCAGGAAAGCGCCGCCAAGGTGATCACGAAGCTCGATGAGATGAGCTACCTAAACCCACCTGATGCAAACTGACAGTAGCGCGTATCGCCTCCCGTCCATGCTTTCGGGGCCGACGGATTACCCTCTGCCAGCCATCGGCGGAAGAGGTTTCCGCCACCGGACCATCCTCGATGTCGATCGCCGCGATCCGGCTCTCGAGACCGCGCGGCACGGCATGTCAACCCCGGTTTGAGGATCGACGACGAAAGTCGGTCGAAGGGTGACGCTCAGGTGGCGATCACGCATCGATGATCGCGAGCTCCCGACCGACCCGTTCGAAGACTTCCAGACAGATGTCGAGCTCGTCGGTGGAATGCTCGGCGGTGACGATGGTGCGCACGCGGCTCTTCTCCTCAGGCACCGTCGGAAAGCCGATCCCCATGGCGAACACGCCTTCCTCGAAGAGACGATCGCTGAATCGATGCGCAAGGGCACCCGCGCCGACGATCACCGGCGTGATCGGCGTTTCGCTGTTGCCTGTGTCGAAGCCCAGCGTCTCGAGGCCCGCCTTGAAGTGTCGAGTGTTCGCCCAGAGCTTGTCAATGAGCTCAGGCTCCGACTCCAGCACGTCGATCGCGGCAAGGCAGGCTGCCGCCACCGCCGGCGGGTGCGACGTGGAGAAGAGGAAGGGTCGCGCCCGATGCTCGAGAACCGTGCGCAGGGCGGCAGGGCCGGCGACGTAGCCGCCCAGCACGCCGATCGCCTTCGATAGTGTCCCGACCTGGACCTGCACACGACCGTTCAGGTCGAAATGGTCGATGCTTCCCCGCCCATCGCGGCCGAGGACGCCGGAGGCATGCGCGTCGTCTACCATGACGATGGCATCCGCCTCCTCGGCAGCCTCGACGATCTCGGGCAATTTCGCGATGTCGCCGTCCATGCTGAAGACACCATCGGTGATGACCAAGATGGTGCGGTTGGCATCGGTCTCGCGAACTTCCCTGAGCGCCTGGCGCAGGCCCTCCATGTCGGAATGCGGATAAATCTTGCGCTCTGCCTTCGTGAGGCGGATGCCGTCGATGATGCTGGCGTGGTTGAGCGCGTCGCTGACGATGACCGCGCCCTCCGGCGCCAGGATCGGGATGACGCCGGTGTTGGCGGTGAAGCCAGACTGGAACGTAAGCACCGCCTCGGTGTGCTTGAACGTCGCGAGCCTGGCTTCCAGCTCCTCGTGCAGGCTCATGGTGCCGGCAATCGTGCGAACCGCGCCGGATCCGGCACCGAATTGCTCGACAGCGTCCAGCGCGGCGGCCTTCAGCCTGGGATGGGTGGTGAGGCCCAGATAATTGTTCGAGCTGAGCGTGATGACCTCGCGCCCATCGATGACGCATCGGCTCTTCTGCTCGCTCTGGACCACCCGCAGTCGCCGATACAGACCCTTTGCCTTCAGCTCCTCGATCTCGGCGTCAAGAAAGGCCATCGGGTTGCGGGCTCGGGCAGTCGGGGCGGTCGCATCGCTCATGACGCACAGGATAGCCCGGCGGCGCGTCCTCCTATTTCTCGCGACGTGAGCGCTATCGGAGCCCGCTTCCAAAAAGCGGGGGTATCTCTCGTCACATGAGCGTTATCCGGCCGGCGTCGTGCTCACTAATCGCCACGCCGATGCCACACAACTTTCATCGGGTGGACGTTCCGCGGATCCATGACGTCCACCGACCCAACTCTCACCGAACGAGCGATAGCGCGCCCGGACCGAGTAATCCCGGGCAGCCGCGCCGATAGGCCTCACCCCGTGAGAAATAGCTGCCGGCACAGACGACTACGGGACCAGGACGACCTTACCGGCGTGTCGGGAGGCGATGAGGTCGAAGCCCTGCTCCCACTCGGCCAAGGTGAGCCGGTGGGTGATGATCGGCGAGACGTCGAGCGCGCCTGAGCGAAGAAGCGATTGCGTTCGCGCCCAGGTGTCATAGATACGGCGCCCGTAGATGCCGTGCAGGCGCAGACCCTTCTGGATCACGAGCTCGGAAAGGTCGACCTGCGGCGGCTCGCCGAAGATGCCCAGGAGGCTGATCCGGCCGCCACGGGTGGTCACCCGCAACGCCTGGTCGAGTGCCGGTGCCGCACCACTCATCTCGAGCACGACCTCCACGCCATCGCCCCCCGTCGCCTGGAAGATCCGCTCCTCGGTGGCGGAATCGGCGGCGTCGAGCGCGAGATCGGCGCCCATGGTCCGCGCCAGATCCAGGCGGTAGGCCTCCGTGTCCGTCGCGATCACCAGGGCCGCTCCGGCAGCACGAGCAATTCCCACCGCGCAGAGACCGATGGGTCCGCAACCGGTTACGAGCACACTCTTGCCCTCGATCGGCTCGACAAATGCAGCGTGGACCGCGTTCCCCATCGGCTCCTGAAGTGCAACGACCGCGGGGTCGAGGCCATTCGACTCTATGGCATTGGCCTCGGGAATGACCACCTGCTCGGCGAAGCCGCCATCGACATGGACGCCGATGACCTGCAGGTTGCGGCACAGATGCATGTCGCCGCCCCGGCATTGTGCACACGTCCAGTCAAAGAAGTGCGACTCGACGCCGACGAGGTCGCCCTCCTTGACTCGAGTAACACCCTTTCCGGTGCCGATGACGGTGCCGGCGATCTCGTGCCCCAGGATCCTCGGCGGCACGAGGTTCTCGGCGGCCCAATCGTCCCAGGTGTAGAGGTGATAGTCGGTGCCGCAGATGCTCGCCGCGTCCACGCGAAGGAGGACATCACCATCGCCCGGCATCGGAGCCGGCCGCTCCACCAGCTCGGCGCCCGGCCCGGGGCGGGTCTTGGCCAGCGCGCGCATGGTGCCGGCGGCGGTCGAACTCATCGGGGCCAAGTATACGGAGCAACGCGGTTCGGCCCCGTACGACCGAGCTCAGGGCTCGCTGAAGTACTCCCGGGTTGATGGCCGGAGGAGCCCGATCAGCAGTCCCATGGTGAGCAGAATGCCGATGGGGACGGTCAGCAGATACCAGCCGTTTGCGGCGGTTGGCGGGAAGTCGAGCAGCACCGGCGGCAGGCCGGCCAGTACCGGAACCGGTAGAAAGGCGATGGCGATCGCGAACCGATACGCAATTCGCTTGCGTTGAAGGGCGACGGTGATGCCGAACAGAACGCCCGCCAGCTCGATCATCATGAAGATCCCCAACAGGCTGAACGGTGCCCTCTCGCTGAAATCGACGAACTCCACGATGCGACCCAGCAGCAGGCCGGTCAGCGCCAGCAGCACGAACGCCACCACAAACCAGATGCGCACCGCGAGTGGCATCGGCGACTGCGGGTCGGTGTCGGAAGTCACCCGAGGATCGTAGCAAGAAGGGCACACTCTGAGCGGTGCCGATAAATATCGGGCCGTGAGGCACGCGGACCCGGATTCACGCACGCGGTTGCACGATGCATGGGGCGAGTGGACACGTGAGTCGGACGTGGCGCGCGCGGCTGCCCGATAGATCGGCGGCACCGGTCCGCCGGAACCGCAGCACCTACCATGCGGCCCATGGGTTGGCTGGCGGAGCTGTTCGAGACGAATCGGATTATCGTCCTGTCCGTCTACGGGCAGGTCTTCTTCGTCATGGGCCTGGCGATCGCGCTCCAGAGCCGGCAGCGGTCGCAGCTGCCGCTGGCTCGCCCGCTTGGTTGGCTCGCGGCGTTCGGCATCGTGCACGGACTGATGGAATGGGGCTACCTGTTCATCCCGATCCAGGCGGGCGTCCTGCCGCAGCCGCTCATCGAGGCGCTGCTCATCTTCCAGCTCCTCCTCAAGCCGATCAGCTTCGCGCTCCTCTTCCAGTTCGGCGTTGAACTCATCATCAGCACCCGCAGCCTGGGGATCGAGCACGCAACGTCAACTCGACTCCGCCTGGTGCCCGCCCTCGCGACCGGCCTGGGGGCGGTGGCGACGCTCGCGATCTCGAGCACGGT
>JBBJNX010000204.1:0-4715 GCA_037721115.1 Candidatus Limnocylindria bacterium | reverse complement strand
CCAGGCCGCCGGCAGCCGCCGACCACGTGACAGCCCGCTCCGCGTCGATGGCGTCATCCCGCCGCAGGTCGACCTTCGCCATCTCCAGGAACCAGTCGCAGTAGTCGCTCCACACCACCTCATAGACGGTGGCCGCGTACCCACCGAGGTCGAGCGCATCGAGCTGACGCGTTGCGCGCTGGGTGGCGTCAGCGAGACGCGAACCGATCCAGCGCGCGGCCAGCGTTGGCTCAGCCGTGCCGGAGGGCGCGCCGCCGGACCGATTGGCCAGGACGAAACGCGCCGCATTCCAGAGCTTATTGGTGAAGTTGCGGCCGCCATCCAGCTTGGCCTGGGTGAGGCGCTGATCGCTGCCCGGCGCCATGCCCGAGACAAGGGCGAAGCGCAGCGCATCGGCGCCAATCTCATCGACCATGCCGAGCGGATCGACGCTGTTACCCTTCGTCTTGCTCATCTTCACGCCGCCCTCGGCGCGGATCATCCCGTGGAGATACACGGTGTGAAACGGCTCGGCATCCGTGCAGAACAGGCCGAGCATCATCATGCGGGCCACCCAGAAGAAGAGGATGTCGTACCCGGTCTCCATGACGCTGGTCGGGTAGAAGCGCGCCATGTCGGAGGTCGCATCCGGCCAGCCGAGCGTGCTGAACGGCCACAGCGCGGAGCTGAACCAGGTGTCGAAGATGTCCGTCTCCTGGGTCAGATCGGACGCCGGCCGGCCGCAATCGGCGCAGGCGTCCGGTGCGCCTGCCGCAGCGGTCACCGTGACGTGGCCGTCCAGGCAGAACCAGGCCGGGATGCGGTGCCCCCACCACAGCTGGCGCCCCACTGCCCAGTCGTGGATGTTCTCCATCCAGTGCGCATAGACCTTCTCGAAGTGCGCCGGCATGATCTTGGTCCGACCCTCTCGGACCGATGCGAGCGCCCGATCCGCGAGCGGCTTGACGTTGATGAACCACTGGACCGAGAGGCGAGGCTCGACCACCGTTGCGCAGCGCTCGCAATGCCCGACCACCATCTGATGCGGACGCTCCGCCTCCAGGTCTCCCATCCCGCGCAGCCGATCGAGGATCGACTCGCGGGCATCGCGGCGGTCACGTCCGACAAACTCGCCGGCTGCGGCATTGATGCGCGCTCCCTCGTCCAGCACGTTGATCGCCTCGAGGCCGTGGCGCTTGCCCAGCTCGTAGTCGTTGGGGTCGTGCGCCGGGGTGATCTTCACCGCACCGGTGCCGAACGCGCGATCGACGTACTCGTCGCCGATGATCGGCAGGCGGCGGCCGAGGAACGGCAGGATCGCATGGCGGCCGATGAGCGCCCGATACCGATCATCATCGGGGTGCACCGCCACCGCCGTGTCGCCCAGCAGGGTCTCGGGTCGGGTCGTGGCCACGCTGATCCATGCATCCGGGTCGGGCGTGCCGTCGGGGCGCTCGAGGTGATAGCGAATGGTCCAGATGGTGCCGGTCTCATCGCGGTGGACATTCTCGAGGTCGCTGATGGTGGTCAGGCAGCGCGGGCACCAGTTGACGAGCGCCTCGCCGCGGTACACGAGCCCCGCGTCCCAGAGCCGCTTGAAGGCCACGCGCACCGCCCTCGCACTCGACTCGTCCATGGTGAATCGCTCGCGACTCCAGTCGACGCTGGCACCAAGTCGTCGATGCTGCTCGCCGATGATGTGGCGCGTCTCGTCCATGAACTGCCACATGCGCTCCAGGTAGCGCTCCCGGCCCAGGGAGGCTCGTGACTCCCCGTCGGTGGCGATGATCTTGTCGAGCACGAACTGGGCGCCGATGCTGGCATGGTCGACACCTGGCAGCCAGAGCGTGTCGTCGCCGCGCATGCGGTGATAGCGGATGAAGGTGTCCTCGACGGTAGCCGTGAGCGCATGACCGATGTGCAGCGCCCCGGTCACGTTGGGCGGCGGCTGGATGACGACGAAGCTCTCAGCACCGGCCGGCGCCTCCGCCGGCGGGCGAAACGCATCTGCCTCTTCCCATCGCGCGTAGACGGCGGGCTCGACAGCAGCGGCGTCGTAGCGCGGCGGCAGCTCGCGTCTCGCCGTCGTCATCGGTCTGGCTTCCTCATCGGCCAACGGGATCCCGGGTCAGCGCGCGCGATCGAGCGTGACCCGCAGCCCGCCGTCGGCATTCCTCTCGATCTTGGCCGCGTCGCCTTCGAGCTTCGCGATCGCGGCAGCCACGTCGAAGCCGCTCGGGTGGATCGCCCGGAAGACGAATTCCCCGGTCGGCCCGAGGCTCAGGCTCACGCCGCCGATGCCATCGACACCCGCGAGTGCCTGGCGAAAGCCGGTGATGGCACCGAAGCTGCCCAGTCCCTTGACCAGGACCTCGGTCGAGGCCGGCTCGGTGGAGGAGACTGTATCGGTCCCCGTCGTCGTGGTGGGAATCCGGTCCACGTCATCGGCTGGACGCTCGAGAGCGGCGTCGAGCTCGGCCAGGCGGGATGCAAGCACCTCCTCGTCAGCCGGATGGATGGCCGCGGCAGACGGGAGGGCATCGGCGCTCGGTGCTTCGGGTTCGGCCCTGGAACCGACGGTATCCACGGATCCGCCAAGTCGTGGCGGCGCCGGCATCCGCTTCGCAGCAGCCGCGAAGGCCGCAGGATCCGCGATGTCGCTCAGCTGCGCGTGGTACGCGTCCAGCTCCCGCTCGTAGGACGCAACGCGATCGCGGAGCGACGTGGCCTCTATTTCGGCCCGCGTCGTCTCGGCGGCGAGCTGCTGGTCGAGCCGCGCGCGGCGGGCGGCGACGCGCTGCTCGGCCTCCTGCTCGATGCGCTGCTTCTCGGCATCGGCCCAGTTCCCGACCGCCACGACGTCCGCCTCCGCACCGGATTTGAGCTCCTCGCGCCGGTGCTCCGCGTCAGCCTCGAGCGTTCGAACCTGCTCCTCGGCCCGCGTTCGCAGCGCGGAAAGCCCGGACCGTCGGGTCTCCTCCGCGACGCGACGCATCGCAGCCACCAGATCGCGCATGAATCCGGTCGACGGCTCCCTCGAGGATGGTCTCACTTCAGCCGAGGGTATCGGCGCAGGCTCCACCTGGAGGTCCGCCGCGTCTTCCGCTGCGGCGGGCTCAGCGGCCGTGCCGTCAGCATTGCTGGACTTCCCAGCATCGACGTGCTTGGACGCCGCCGTTGCATCCGCCCCGTCGGCCGGCTGCGTCGCCTCCCCTGGCGTGTCTACAACGTCCGGCCCAGGTGCCGGCGCTGCCTCCGCGGCCCACGGCAGCCGGAAGCCCGGTCGACGCTGATTCGAGGTCATGTGCGCTCCTGTCCCATTTGCCAGAGCCGGCTGCACATTGAATGCGGGGCGGCAGGCCCACATCCTAGCGCCGGAGCCCACCCCCGCAGCCACCGGAGGTACCGGGTCTGACGAACCACGGTACCCCAGCCGACGCCGCAGCCGCGTTTGGTCATATGCCCAACACGACGGCAAATGGCCAAACCGTGCTGGGCGAACGAGGCTGGGCGGGGTGATCGGCAGCAGCATGTGGCGCCACCAGAATCAGGCCGACTCTTCCTCGCGCTCATCGGATTGAGCGGCGCGTGACCGGCGACGGCGCGGCTCTGCGTCCTCGCTTTCCGTGACCAGCATCGGCGGCTTGCCGTGCTCAATCGTGTCACCGGTGATCACGACCTTCTTCACGTCCGTCCGCTCCGGGATGTCGTACATGACCTCGAGCAGTGCCTCCTCCACGATCGTTCGGAGGGCGCGGGCTCCGGTCTTGCGCTCGAGCGCCAGGCGGGCGGTGGCCTCGAGCGCCTCGGGCGTGAAGACGAGCTCCACCTTGTCGAGGCTGAGGAACTTGGTGAATTGCTTGGTGACCGCGTTCTTCGGCTCCGTGAGCACCTTGACGAGGTCTTCCTGAGCCAGCGCCGCCAGGCTGACGACGACCGCCAGGCGCCCGACGAACTCCGGAATGAGGCCGTACTTGAGCAGATCCTCCGGCATGAGCCTGTCGACCAGCGCCTGCCGTCGCTGCTCCTTGGATTGCTGGGTCTGCGAGCCGAAGCCGATCCCCCGCTTGCCGACACGCTCCTCGACGATCTTCTCGAGGCCCTCGAACGCGCCGCCGCAGATGAACAGGATGTTGGTGGTGTCGATCTGGATGAAGTCCTGGTGCGGGTGCTTGCGACCGCCCTGCGGCGGCACGTTGGCGACCGTCCCTTCCAGGATCTTCAGGAGCGCCTGCTGCACGCCCTCTCCGGAGACATCGCGCGTGATGGAGGGGTTATCGGTCTTGCGCGCGATCTTGTCGATCTCGTCGATGTAGATGATCCCGCGCTGCGCGCGTTGCACGTCGAAGTCGGCTGCCTGGATCAGGCGCAGGAGAATGTTCTCGACATCCTCGCCCACGTAGCCTGCCTCGGTCAGGGAGGTCGCATCGGCGATGCAGAAGGGCACGTCCAGGACCTTGGCCAGCGTCTGTGCCAGCAGCGTCTTGCCGGATCCGGTGGGGCCGACGAGCAGGACGTTCGACTTGCCGAGCTCGACCTCGTCGACCTGGTGGCCGGCGTTGACGCGCTTGTAGTGGTTATAGACCGCCACGGACAGGACCTTCTTGGCCTGGTCCTGGCTGATCACGTAGCTGTCGAGCTGATCCTTGATCTTCCGCGGGCTGGGCAGCGCGGCTGTCTGCGCCTTCCCACCGGCACGCGGCGTCTCCAGCATCTCCTCTTCGATGATCTCCTGG
>JBBJNX010000203.1:0-4722 GCA_037721115.1 Candidatus Limnocylindria bacterium | reverse complement strand
GCATCGGCCGGGATAGTCCGAAGTCAGCTGCTCTGATCCACTGAGCTACGGGCGCGTATACACGCTCGAACAGAGCGGATAACTCGATTGGGCATTCTAAGCACAGCGCTCACAGAGCGAAATAGTCGCTGGCGTTGTGCATTGTAGCCACTGTCGACTCGCGGCCCACGCGGACATCTGAAAGTGAGTCTTGCGAGGCGCGCCGCTCAATCCGGTTCGCCTGGACCCTATCCCACGCAATCGCCGCCCTGGTGCTCCAGGAGAACGTGCACCGCGACGCCAGGGTATTGGCCTAGTGCTAGCGGCCGCAGCGATGGCAATGGTTGCCGCCGGGTAAGGTTTCGCCGATCCTCCCGCCGTGCCGGTCATTAGATCCAGCAGTCCGAACGGCTCGGCCTACCGGAGAATCCCGCGCCGCCAGTGCAGTCAGCGGAGTGACGACCGGGCGGCATCCATAAACCGGCCTACGGCATCAGGATCCAGTGGCTGATCGGTGCGCGCTGAGTGGCGGAGGCAGGTCCCGACGATTACGCCGTCTGCGCTGTCCAATGCATCACCTACCGTTTCCGCGGTGGTCCTTCCGCCAATGAGGACTGGCAAGCGCGAGGCAGATTTCACCTCCTGCACCGCCGCTCGGCTTGCCTCGACTGTGGGGTCCGTAACAATCAACCGATCTGCCTGCCCGAAACGCGTGGTGAGATCCGCGGTGTTCTGAAGTGATGTGGGAGCAAGCGGCCAGCTCGTCAGCTCATACAGATCGGCCCAGATCTCAATGCCACCTGCGTACTCGCGACGGATGTCGAGGGCAACCGAAGCGCTTCCCTCGATGATGCCTTCAGGCCCGACGACGGCTCCGACCAAGACCTTGATGCGAACGAATGATGCGCCGGCGGACATTGCAACGGCCAGCGCTGCTTCAGCATCGTTCTTGTGAGCGTTGACGCCGATGTCGAAGGTCACCGCTTCGCGAACGGCGCTTGTGATGGCCGCCATCGCTGCCGTGCTGCCGGCTGGTAAGTGGACCCGTGGAGGACGGTCGTGCGTGTTCTGGATCATCAGCCCGTCGAATCCAGCCTCCTCCAGCAGGCGAGCCTCTGCCGCAGCGTGGCGTGCCATCTCGCGAACCGGCGTGCCCTCGTAGTTGGCTGCCCCCGGCAGTGGCGGCAGGTGGATCATCGCCACCAGGGGCTTGTCGATCCCGACCAGCGCTGTCATCGCTACGCCCGACTCGGCCGAGCGAGGTAGATGTCCTCGTCGACCGTCTGCATCCGGTTGGGCTGGTCGATGCCGAACGGAAAGCGCTCGGCGTGGCGCGCATAGGCCAGGGCCGTCATGGCCACCGGCGCCCATGCCACCAGCGGCAGCAGATGCTCGTCTATGTCGGGCAGCGGCCAGTGATGCTCGCCATCGAGGCCAAGCGGTTTCGGTGCGACACTTACCAGGCGACCGTCGACCTTTGCAACTGAACCGGCGACGCGACGCGCCCGCTCATGCACCCGCGCGGTCGTGGCATGAACGAACACCGTCGTCCCCGGACGGGTGGTAAAGAACTGCTCATGCGCCCATTCCTCGAGGTCCTGCGCCACGCCCACAGTCGCGGCGGCCTCGATGAACTTGGCGACGCCAAACCAGGCGGTGCCGTAGTCGGGGCCGCTGCCGAGGACGAAGAACGGAGGCTGCAGGACTGTCGCCTCGGCACTGGCGAGATCGCCGCTCCGTTCCACGAGGTCCGACAGCGCCTGCAAGGCGCTCGGAACCCCTTCGAAGGCCGCGAGCGGAGCCCCGCGCCGCTCGGCCAGCTCTGCCGCCAGCGCCACGAGGCCCAGCATGCTCCCGAGGTAGTTGGCCGTTCCGGGAACCGGACCCGGCGTTCCGCGTAGAGCGGTGGGAATCGCCGCGTCGGCGGCTTGCGCCAAGTCGCTATCAGCGTGCGCACTGATTGACGCCGTGCGGCCGCCCCGCCGGGAATGCTCGGCGACCGCCTCGATGGTGCGCTCGACCTTGCCGGAGACCGAGATGCCGACCAGCAGCGCAGCTGGATCAGCCAGCACCGATGGGAACGACACCGCCTCCATGGCGGGCTGCACCACGACGGGTATGCCTGCCGCCAACTCGACCAGCCCGCGCAACCCGAGGGCCGCGTAGTAGCTGTCACCGCAGCCAGTCAGGATGATGGCCGCAGGTGGCGATGACGGTATGGACCTGGCAGCCACCCGGATCTGTGGCCAGGCCTCCATGCCGGCGGCTCCGGCTGCGCGCAGCTCGATCTCCATCCGCGACAGGATCGCGTCGGGCTGGTGGTCGACCCCGTCGGCGTTGACCCCGTTGGTACTCATCTTCCTCACGCTAACGTGGATGTCGTGATGCCATGCTCAAGAACCTGGGCACGTGCTGCCACGCGGCTGCGGGTCGTCTCATTCAAAGTGTGCGTAACGCCGTGCGACTCAATGATCGCCGAGGCGGCGGCTGCCGCCCAGGCCATTGCCGTGGAAAGGTCGTCGCCCATCGAAAGTCGGGCGCAGATCGCACCGCAATAGGCATCGCCAGCCCCGGTGGAATCGACGACGGTCGCTTCCGCCGCGGGCGTACGAATCGTGCGGGTGCCGTCGTATCCAACAGAGCCCATCGCGCCCATCTTGACGATCACCCGCTTCACCCCTGCGGCAACGATGTGGTCAAGTGAATCGGGCAGCGTACCGGGCCAATGATGGGCGACTTCAGCCTGGCTTGGCAGGAAGACCGACACCCGTTTCGCCAGCTCAAGGAGTGCCGCGCGATCGGGCTCGATCTCCCCAGCGATGACCACGGTGTCGAGGGTGATAACTTCTACTGCGCCCTCGACCGCCTCGATGATCGCTCCCTGGCTGGCGGTTGGAATGGCGGAGACATGCACTCCGTCGCCGGCGCGCAGTCCGGGAAGCTGTGAGGGAACGGGGTCGAGGCGGTCGTTGTGGCCCGAGCCAGGAAGGTAGCTCATGATCCGCTCTGAACCGGACTCGTCGAGCAGCACGCGAAATGACGGGCCATTAACCCGGCGAACCGCCGACGTGCCGATGCGGACCGCACCAACACCGTCGAGCAGCGACGCCGGAAAGTCGTCGCCGATGACCGCGACCACCTCCGCCTCGGCGCCCGCCAGCCAGGCTCCCGCCGCGGCGTATGCGGCGTTACCGCCGAGATGCGGCCCGGAGCGCGCGCTCGCCGTCTGGACGTAGTCGATGGTGAGCCCGCCGCAGGCCAGCACGCGCACCATCAGAGCGTTCCGTATCCGAGTAGCCGCACGGCCAGCGCCACGCTGACCGCGCTGCCGATCAGGAAGAGGGCGATCCAGTCCATGGTGGCGTACTCGAGATTCTTGTAGAAAGTGCGCTTGCGGTCGATGCTGAATGCCTTGGCCTCGACCGCCAGCACCAGCTGCTGCGCAATCCGAATCGACGTCACCATCAACGGCCCGACAATGCGCCCATAGCTCTTCATGCGACGCACCGGTGAGCCCCGTCCGGGATCGAGCCCGCGTGCGCGCTGGGCCTCCACGATTGACTGGCCCACGCCGACCACCGTTGGCAGAAAGCGCAGGGCGGTGGCCAATGCGAACGACGCCTTGTACGGGAGCCCGAGCCTCCGCATGCCGGCGATGAAGTCGGGCTGCGTGGTGGTCAGGAACAGCGCGATGGGGGCGATGACCATGTCGAGGATGCGAAAGGCCATGCCAAAGCCGAAGAATACCCCGCCTTCGGTCACGTCGATGCCGGCGACCTCGAACAGCACCGGACCCTGCTGATAGATCAACGGCCACAGCACAAGCGAAATGACCACCAGGATGGACAGCGATCGCAGCAACAGCCCCACCCGCTTGAGCGGGACGCGGCCAATGATGATGAGCGCCAGGATGGTAAAGAAGACCGGCGCAAGGTAGCGCGGATCCTGGAACAGGATGCTGAGCAGGAAGACCGCAAGTACCGCGATGAGCTTGACCCGCGGGTCCAGCCGGTAGAGGAAGCTGCTGCCGTGCTCATAGAGTCGGAACTGCTGCGTCACTGCTCGCCTCCGGCGGGAATCGCGCTACGCGGATCCGCGAGGGCACTGACCGCCTGGTCCACGGTCAGCGCATCCCCGAACAGGTCCGGACGTTGGCGGGCGATGCGGAACGCCTGCGGCGGGCGAAGGAAGGCATCCTTCAGGGCTGCTTCCTGGACAAAGACATCCGCTGGTGGGCCGTCAGCAACGATCGTGCCGTTGGCCATCACGACCACTCGCTGCGCATACTCGGCCACGATGTTCATGTCGTGCGTGATGATCACGACGGTGCGTCCGTCTTTATTCCATTCGCGGAGAAGATGCAGAATGCTGAGAGCGCCTTGGAGATCGAGTCCCGTGGTCGGCTCGTCCACGACGAGCACGGGCGATCCGATAGCGATGACGGAGGCTACCGCCAGCTTCTGGCGCTTGCCTCGCCCCAGAAGAAATGGGTCCGCCTCAGCATCGTCCTGCATCCCCACGAGAGCCAGGGCCTGACTTACCGCGCGGCCGACGTCCTCCGACGACATGCCCAGGTGACGCGGGCCGAACGCGACCTCGTCCCTCACGGTCCTGGCGAAGATCTGGTGATCCGGGTTCTGATACACGTACCCGACAATTCTCGCCAGCGCGTCGATCCCGGCCGCGCGAGACTCGCGCCCTTCCAGAAAGACCTGCCCTTCGGTGGGCGTTAGGATCCCATTG